>JAGQSE010000332.1:0-5175 GCA_020439725.1 Acidobacteriota bacterium | reverse complement strand
CCGATCACCCTCGAGGTGAGCTCGAAGGGCGACGGCAGCGGTGCCCGCGAGGTCCAGGTCCAGCCGATCCCGACCGAGACCGGGCTGCGCTACTACGACTGGGTCGACGCCAAGCGCCAGAAGGTCACGGAGATGACCGGCGGCCGCCTCGGCTACCTGCACATCCCCGACATGGGCGCCGACGGCATCCGCGAGTTCATCAAGTGGTACTACGGCCAGATCCGCAAGGAGGGCCTGATCGTCGACGTGCGCAACAACGGCGGCGGCAACGTGTCGCAGATGATCATCGAGCGGCTGTCTCGCAAGCTCCTCGGCTACGGCTTCAGCCGCACCGCCGAGGTCGCCACGACCTACCCGGTGACCGTCTTCACCGGTCCCATGGCCTGCATCCTCGACGAGGACTCGAGCTCCGACGGCGATATATTCCCCTACATGTTCCGGCGCGCCGGGCTCGGTCCGCTGATCGGCAAGCGCAGCTGGGGAGGGGTCGTGGGCATCGCCGACCGCGGTGCGCTGATCGACGGCGGTCAGGTCTTCGTCCCCGAGTTCGGACTGATGGGCACGGAGGGCCAATGGATCATCGAAGGACACGGAGTGGATCCCGACATCGTGGTGGACAACGACCCCGAGTCGGTGATCGAAGGGCGCGACCCGCAGCTCGAGCGGGCCGTCCAGGAAGTCATGAAGCAGGTCGACGCGGGAGCCGCCAAGCCGCTGCCGCCGCGGCCGGCCGGACCGGACAAGACCCGATGAAGACCCTACGTCACGCGGTGGCGCTGGTCACCACCCTCGTGTCCCTGGCCGCCGTCGCCTGCAGCGGTCAGGGAGGCTCCTCAAGCACCGACATCGAGCAGGAGCCGACGGCGAGCGCTCACACCTTCAAGGTCCGGGCGGAGGTCATGCGCCTCCCCGCCGATGGCTCGCCGGAGATCTATCTGCACCACGAGGCCATCGACGGCATGGTCGATCCGCGCGGCAAGGCGATGCCGATGGACTCGATGACCATGCCCTTCGCCCTCGCCAAGCAGAGCCTGGCCGAGGGGATCTCGCCCGGTGACAAGGTGACGATGACCCTGGTCATCGACTGGCCGGCGCCGGTGCCGGTGCTGGTCACCGCCCTCGAGCCCTTGCCGCCGGACACCCAGCTCGACTTCTCCACCAAGCCCGACAAGGGCGACGAGGACGACGCCGAGCCCGACGTCGGCGGCACCCGGCCCCCGACCTGAGATCGGGTCCCTACCACACCGCCCCGGGGAGCGCGCCCAGGCCCGCTCTCCAGGGCGGTGTTTTTGTACATTTCGAGGGTCACGAGCCGGCACCGTCCGCGCCCGGAATGTCGACCGGTTCGCAGAGGTAGCCTCGTAGTTCAAGCTCCGTAGAGCCATCTTCAGAGGACCTGCCCCGAGAGCCCGCTTGATAGGGCTTATTTGCAGAGGCCGGTTTCAGCAGGCACGCTCGAAAAGGCCCGTACGAGAAGGAGCGTCATGAGCCCACATCTCCGCCGTCACCATTCGCGGTCCGCCGCCTGGCTCCCCCTCCTCCTGGCCCTCGGTCTCATCGGCGCCTGCGCCCTCGAGTCGCCACGGCTTCCCCCCGCCGCTCCCTCAGCGACACCGGCGCCGGCGGTGGCCGACAGCGGCGCGCGCTCCTTCACGCTCATCTCGGTCAACGACATCTATCGCATCGAGGGCCTCGAGGACGGCGCCGAGGGCGGCCCGGCGCGGATCCGCAGCCTGCGCGCCGAGCTCGAGCTCGAGCACCCCGACCTGCTGCTCTTCCACGCCGGTGACCTGCTCTACCCGTCGCTCCTCAGCCGGCGCTACGACGGCGAACAGATGATCGACGTGCTCAACCGCCTCGACGGGGACGGCGAGGCCTTCGACGACCGGATGTTCGTGACCTTTGGCAACCACGAGCTCGACCGCCGCGACGCCAAGGGCGAGGCGCTCCTCGCCGAGCGGGTGGCAGAGTCGCAGTTCCGCTGGGTGTCGTCGAACATCACCTTCGCACCCGACGCGGCGGGACAACCCATCGTCACTGGGCCGACGCTGGTCGACACCGTCCTCACCGAGAGCCATGGCGTTCGCGTCGGGATCTTCGGTCTGACCCTGTCGAGCCAGCACCCGCCGTGGGTCGTGTCCTTCGCGGACCCCATCGAGGCCGCCCGCGAGAAGACCGCCCAGCTCCGCCGCGGCGGCGCGGAGGTGGTCATCGGTCTGACGCACCTGCCCGTCGAGGAGGACCTGCTGCTCCTCGAGACGCTCCGCGACGAGGGCCCGGACCTCGTCCTCGGCGGTCACGAGCACTCGGTCCAAGAGCGCCAGGCGGGGGGCCGCTGGGTGCTCAAGGCCGACGCCGATGCCCGCTCCGCCATCGTCGCCCAGGTCACTGTCGGTGCCGACGGCAGCGTGTCGGTGGAGCACGGCGTCGACCTCCTCGAAGGCGACTCCCCCGCTCCCGACGCCCAGGTCCTCGCCGTCGCCGACGGCTGGGTCGCCCGCTTCGACCAAGAGTTCTGCGCCGACCGCGGCCAACCCCCCGGCTGCCTCGCCGAGGTGGTCGGCCACACGCGCACGCGCCTGGTGGCGGAGGAGCTCAAGATCCGCGCCTACGAGACCAGCCTCGGCGACTGGGTGGCGGACCGGCTGCTCGCCCACCACCGCGCCGACGGTGCCCAGGTGGCGGTGATCAACTCCGGCGGCCTGCGCCTCAACCGCGACATCGTCGCCGGCGCCGACATCGTCCGCCGCGACATCGAGGAACTCTTCGCCTACCCCTCGCCGACGGTGGTGCTCGAGATGGACGGCGCGACGCTGATCCGCGCCCTCGAGCACTCGGTCGAGGACTGGAACGACAAGGGCTGGTTCCTCCAGGTCGCCGGCATCGCCTTCCGCCAAGACGTCGACCGCCAGACCGTCACCGACGTCACCCTCCTCACCCCCGACGGCCCCCGCCCCCTCGACCCGACCGAACCCGTCCGCGTCGCCACCGTCGCCTTCCTCGCCAACCCCCAGCTCGGCGACCGCGACGGCTACACCATGTTCGACCCGAAAGCCGTCATCGCCACCGGCAGCGACCTCAAGGGCGTCGTCCTCGATGCCCTCCAAGCCGCCGGGCCGGAGGGCATCGCGCCGACGGTCGAGGGGCGGATTTGCAACTCTCGGGAGGGTGGGGTTTGTTTGGCGGTGGGTCGGTGACGTTGCGGTGAGGCGGCGCAGTTTGAAATTCGGGGACACGGTACGGAATTCGCGGTTCATGGGACACGGTGTGGGGCTCCGAATTCGGTATCGTGTCCCCAGACTTCGAACCGATGAAGAAAGCTGAGCCATCGAAGCCGGCCCCCGAGATGCGTGCCGAGTACGACTTCCGCGGTGGTATCCGCGGCAGGTACGCCGACGCTACTGCTCGGGATGCTGTCGCCTTGGTCCTCGAGCCGGACGTGGCCGCGGCCTTCCCCGACGCCGAGTCGGTCAATCGGGCCCTCCGCGAGGTGCTTGAAGCGCGACGCGGCTCCTGAGGCGTTCCTGGAATTCGGGGACACGACTCGATATCCCCGATTCTTCGCTCCGGCGCGGTCCCCCAATCCCTGAGGACCGCATCCCCGCAAGCGCCGCCCCTGCCGTCATTCCCGCGCAGGCGGGAATCCACGCGGCGAAGCAACGAACTTCTCTCCTACCCGATCTGAAGCCTGAGCCGACTCCTTCTGACCCTCAGCTGCCTCATCCATGGCGATGTGGGAGAAGGTCGGACCGGCCCCATGGGAAACGACCGAGCTTCCTGGTCAACGCCTTCGAAACGTCAAGGCGTGGATTCCCGCCTGCGCGGGAATGACGGAGAGCGGGTGCCCGGAACTTAGGGACACGACTTCACGAATGGCGGAGAGTAGGTGCCTCGAAGTCGAAGACGCGATACGGAGCTCGGGTTCGGAGCTCGGACAATCAAGTATCGTGTCCCCAAAAGGACCCGGGAACGGCGGCCGGTGACCGAAGCCGCGGTTCCGTTCATCCCCCTGAAATCCTGACCGCGTCAGGGGGCAAGCCCCCTGACAACCCCCGTCCAGAGACCAGAGAACCAGACTACAGAGATTCAAATGGGGCAACAAGCCGGAAACCGCAGTACGGGCTGACGTAGTCAGGATCGTACCTGTTGCGGAACGCACAGCGCGCGTTGATGTTGAGGCTGGCGAACGAGCCGCCGCGCACAACACGACCGGCCGATCCCTCCAGCTCGTCGTCGGCCGGCTCCTCGTAGCTGCCCCGCCACTTCGTCGAGCACAACTCCCGCACGTTGCCGCTCGCGTCGAGGATCCCTCGGCCGCTCACACCCCCCGGGCTCTCTCCGCCAGGGAAAAGACCCACCGCCATCGTCGTGCCGATCCCCGCTTCGCCCGTGTTGCACAGCGCAGCATTCCACTCCTCGCCCCACGGGTACTCCCGGCCGTCGGTACCGCGCGCCGAACGCTCCCACTCCGACTCCGTCGGCAGACGGTAGGCACCACCAGTGCGAGCTGCGAGCCAGTTGCAGAATGCCACCGCCTCGTACCAGGTGACCCGGACCCGTGGATGGTTCGGCAGGTCGAACGGGCTGGTTTCCGAGAACGGTCCTTCCCGCTCGCCCTTCTCCCTCCACGCCCATCCCGACTCCGTCCAGCACCCCCGACAGCGTTCCGTGTACCCACCGTCGGCCACGAACGACTCGTACTGCGCATTCGTCACCGGGTAGCGCGAGATCCGGAAGGCTTCGACGTGTTCCTCGTGCACAGGTTTCCCGTCGTATCTACCATCGCCCCCCATCGTGAAGGGACCCGAGGGAATCTCTACCCACTCAAAGGCCGGCAGACCCTCAGCATCCAGACCGATCCCAGGACGACGGTCGCCGAGAACGCCCAGAACCTGCCCCGCCAGGGCACGCTCCTTGGGGACCAACGCGCCCAGCTCGACGGTGCGCTGGAGCCACCGCCGGACCCGCTCGAGCTTGGAACGGTCGGGTTTCGACGGCGCTTGCCAGAGGTTGTTCTCACGGATCGCCAGACCGGCCAGCAGAGCGCGGAAGAAACGCGGATCGTCGCTTGCCAAGTCGCCGTCCACCTCGTCGGGAACCAGGCGTTCCAGGATCAGCCAGGCCCCGATGGGGGGATCGCTCTGCTTGCCGATCGCAAACAGCACGACCTCGCGC
>JAGQSE010000331.1 GCA_020439725.1 Acidobacteriota bacterium | reverse complement strand
CCATCGAGCCACCACCCTCCGCCGGTAGGAAGGGGACGTAGCCGCGGGAACCACCGGCGCTGCTGGTGTAAATGTTGAGATAGCGGCTCGGGTCCCAGGCGAGGGTGTCGTAGTAAGTACCGGTGTCGTTGTACCAGGCGGTGTTGCAGGTGCGCGTGATCCCTGTCGTGGGCAACCCCGCCGGGTCATAGGTGGCGAGCACGAAACGGATCCCGCTGTCGATGCCGCTGGCACCGTTGGTCCCCGGCAACGCCTGGAAGTCCTCGTTGAGGATGGCGATCTGGCTCGTCACCTGCTCGTCGGTGAGTGCGCCGCTCGTGCAACTATCGTCCTGGATGACGTGCACCACCACCGTCACCGTGTAGCGGAGGGTCGGATCGTAGGTGGCGCTGGGGTTCGAGGCGTCGAAGGCACAATCCGCGGCCGATCCCATCCCCAGACCTGCGAGCGGGCCGGGAGCCGCTCGACGAGCCGTGACCGGATCCGGGAGGCTCCCACGGCGATCCGGCGTGGCGCAGGGCCGAGGATCGAAGCCCGCAGCTTCGGCCGCCAGCGGCCCCAGGAGGAAGAGCACCAGGAGACCGCCACCGACCCGCCGGGTCCTGGCACCGAGTCCACGGTTGTCCCGCCTTCGATTCCTCTTCATCGTTCGCTCCTCAGCGGCGCCGGCCGTCGCCGGCCCCCTCGGGTGGCGTCCAGCCCGCGGGGACCAGCCGGTCGGGCATGTCCGCCAACACATAGCCGACGATGGCCAGCATCGCGGTCGCCCGCCGCAGATTCTCCGGATCGACCTTGTCGAGGGTGTCGGCGTCGGTGTGGTGCCAGTCGAAGTAGTGCTCACCGACGGTGCGGAGCGCGAGCCCAGGCACGCCGTCCCGCATCATCGGCCCGATGTCGGCCCCGCCGCCACCGCCGGTGATCTCGCCGGCGTCGATGGGATCGAGCAACGGGCTCACCTGGCGCAGACGCGCCAGCGCTTTGTCGAAGATCGGATCACCGGCCTCGGGGTCAAGCCCCGCAAGCCCCAGGCCAAAACCCGTAGGGCGCTCCGCCCCCTCGTCCATCTCGATGGCCGCGACGTGGGTCCCGACGTCGTCGCCGAGAGCCTCGCGATAAGCGCGCCCGCCGGCGAGACCGTTCTCTTCGTTGGTCCACAGCACCACACGCAGGGTGCGCCGCGGCCGCAGCCCGAGGTCGTGGAGCAGCACCAGCGCACGCCACGCGGCCATGCACGACGCGCCGTCGTCGTGGGCGCCCTGGCCGACGTCCCAGGAGTCGAAGTGACCGCTGAGGACGACCACCTCGTCGGGGCGCTCGCTGCCGACGATCTCGCCGATGACGTTTCCCGAGGGCGCGTCGGAAAGGGTGTGGGCACCCATGGTCAGGTGCACGGTGACCTCGCGCCCCAGGGCCTTCATCCGCTTGAGCCACTCGGCGTCCTCGACGGTGATGGCGGCGGCGGGGATCTGGGGCACGTCCTCGTCGTAGCGCAAAGCCCCGGTGTGGGGCGTCGCCAGGGCGAGGCCGGTGGCCGAGCGCACCAGGGCCGCCACCGCCCCGAGCTTCGCGGCCCGCGACGCTCCGGCACCGCGGTACCGCACAGTGCCGCCATAGCCGACCCAGGGCACCGCGTAGGCGACGATCTTGCCTTCGACGGCCTCGCGACCCAGTGCCTCGAGCTCGTCGAAGCTCTCGACCACCACCACCGGCGCGGTGATCCCTTGAGGCGGCGTCCCGACGCTCCGCCCGAGACCGATCATGTGCATCTCGCGCGGCGACGGCGAGACGATCTCCAGGCTCTCCTCACCCCGCACCCAATGAGGCACCATCACCGGCTGCTTGCGGACGTTCTCGAGTCCATCCTCCTTCATCCCCGCGACGGCCCAGTCGATGGCCTGGTCGAGCTGCGGCGAGCCGCTCAGCCGGTTGCCGATCACCGTCGTGAGATAGGTCAGGCGCTCCCACGCGCCCTCGTCGACCAGCGCCTGCCCCAGGATCCGCCCCGCCGTCTCACGATAGGTCGTAGCCAGATCGGCGGGCGGCTCGGCATCCTCCGCCCGCAAGGTCGAGGGAACGAGCAAGGGAACCGACAGGGCGAGGGCGACGAGCATGGACCGGCTCGTCGAGAAGGGGCGTTGGCTGGGCGGCATCGGACAACCTCCAGGGGCAGCGGTCGTACCTCTCCGGGTCGTGCCGCCGGGTGAGTGGGCCTCAAAGGAATCGGCCTTGAAGAATACCCCCTAGCCCGCGGCACCGCCACCCCGGGTCTGCCCCGAGCGCCGTCCCGGATCGACTCGATCGCCCGCCCGGCACGGGGGCCTCGAAGGCGTACAATGACCGCTCACAACCCCAGGAGGTGATCGATCGTGAGCGACGACTTTCCCCCAGTCTCGTCCGGACCCCAGGCCGCCGACAAGCCCCGGCGCGGGTTGCCACCGACCCCGACCTTGCGCTGGTCCGTGCTGATCCTCATCAGCGTGGCGATGTTCGGCAATTACTACGCCTACGACTCGATCGGCCCGCTGGCGGACCACCTGCAGCGCCTCCTGGGGTTCACCGACACCCAGATCGGTCTGCTCAACGCGATCTACAGCCTGCCCAACATCTTCATGGTGCTGATCGGCGGCATCATCGCGGATCGCATGGGGACTCGGAAGGCGACTTTGCTCTTCGCCGCCATCTGCCTGGTCGGCGTGGTGATCACGGCGATTTCACCGTCCTTCTACGTCATGGCCGCCGGCCGGCTGATCTTCGGGCTGGGTGCCGAATCGATGATCGTCGCCATCACCACCGCCCTCGGTCAGTGGTTCGTCGGCCGGCAGCTCGGTTTCGCCTTCGGGGTCAACCTGAGCATCGCCCGCGCCGGCTCCTGGGCCGCGGACCTCTCGCCCACCTGGGCCAAGTACTTCTACGACCAGGGCTGGCAACCGCCGCTGTGGCTGGCCTCGGCCTTCGCGCTGGTCGCGTTGATCGCTTCCGCGGCCTATTACGTCCTCGAAGTGCGCGCCGAAGCCCACTACGACCTCGAGCGGCCGGCGCCGCCGGACCGCATCGTGTGGAGCGACCTGTGGCGCTTCGACCGCTCCTACTGGTATGTGGTCGGGCTGTGCGTGACCTTCTACGCGGTGATCTTCCCCTTCCGCAGCACCTTCGCCATCAAGTACTTCCAGCACGCCCACGGCATGTCGCTGCAGGACGCCTCGACGCTCAACAGCTACGTCTTCTTCGCCGCCATCTTCGCCACCCCCGCCTTCGGTCTGATGGTCGACTGGATCGGACGCCGGGCCTTCTTCATGGCCGCCGGTACCTTCATGCTCTTCGCGGTCTTCCCGCTGCTCGGCTATACCCACGCCAGCTTGTGGATCTCGACCGTGCTCATCGGCATCTCGTTCTCGCTGGTCCCGGCGGTGCTGTGGCCCGCGGTCCCCTACCTGGTCGAGCCGAACCGTCTCGGCACCGCCTACGGCCTGATGACGATGCTCCAGAACGTCGGCCTCATGAGCATCAACATCCTCGCCGGCGCGCTCAACGACCAGGCCGGCGCCAGCGCCGAGAATCCTGGCGGCTACCTGCCGATGCTCTGGCTCTTCGCCGGTCTCAGCCTCTTCGGTTTCGTCTTCGCCGCCGCTCTGCGCCGCCGCGAGACCGGCCCCGAAGGCCACGACCTCGAGAAGCCCCGGCCGCGGTCGAAGAGCTGAAGCACTAGGTCGGCGAGACAGCGAAGACTCGGATTCCACTCGTCCAAGGAGGTGGCGCCTCGCCGTGCCTCCTTCAGGAGGTCCACCGAGACGAGGCCGTGGAACCGATTCGGTACGGTTCTGCCCGTGCCCTGTCCACCTGAGGGTCGGAGTACGGACCCAGAGGAGACCGTCTGCCTCTGCCTGGAAGTTGGGCTGGCTGCCTTCGAGAGACCTCGTGGTAGAACACCGCCATGCCCCGTTACGCTGCCTTCCTTCGCGGGATGAACCTCGGCCGCCGGCGGATCACCAACGACGAGCTGTGCGGCCACGTCGAAGCTCTAGGATTCTCCGAGGTCGGTGCGTTCCTCGCCAGCGGCAACGTCGTCTTCGACGCAGAGAGCGAGGACGGGGCGGCCGTTGCCAGGCACCTCGCAACAGGCCTCGAGACCGCCCTGGCCTACCCGGTGCCCACGTTCGTACGCTCGGCGGAGGAAGTTGTCGCCATCGCCGGCCGGCAGCCCTTCACACCTGACCAGCGAGCACGCTCCGAGGGCAAGCTCCAGGTCGCACTGCTGACGACCGAGCCCTCGAAGAGCGCAGCCAGCACCGCCCTCGACCTGGCGACCTTCGACGACCAGCTGGCCCTCGTCGGAAGCGAGCTCTACTGGCTGCCCAAAGCCGGCGTCTCCACCTCAAACCTCGACTTCAAGGCCCTCGAAACCGCTCTCGGCCTCACCACCGTCCGTACCCACCGCACCTTGCAGCGTCTAGCGGTGAAGTACTTCTACGGCTGAGCTGACTCTGCGGGCAAGATCTTCCGATCCGCTTCGAGCGGACCGGGGCTTCGACATCGCCGATCGGCGCCGGACACGCTCCGGCGCCCATGACACTTTTCGACCCTCCTTTCTCGCCTCTTCTCTCAAAGACCGTCTGACACCGCCCTTCTCGATCTCTGGGATCGGCGGACACCGTAGACCGTGTTCCGAGGGAGGAAGCCATCGTGTCCGAGGACCATCTGCTCCGAAACCGCCTCGCCGCGCAAACCCTAGGATCGCTCGTCGTCGTGGCCTCACTTCTGGCGATGTGGGCGGGAATGTCGGCGTGCTCCGACTCCGCAGTTTTCCCGCACGAGCCAGCCGTCAGCGAATCCGGGCAGGAGGCGTTCCCAGAGCCCCCGCCAAGCTCGGCCGCCCAGCCGAAGGCCCCGACATCGCTACGGCAACCCAGGGCGGCCACCTCCGAGCCTTCACCTTCTAGCGCTCCGCAGAGGCAACGCACTAGGAATTCACGGGTCAAAGAGGTCGACGGTTTCCGTTTTGTCCTCAAGCGCTGCGAGGCCTACGGCGAGGACTTGAGCTGTGAGATCAGCGCTACGGACTCCAAGGCGTCGCGGCAGGTTTCCGTCAATTCCAGGTGGTGCCGGATCATCACCGAAGCAGGCGACGAGTTCTTTGCCAGCTCGATCGGCAAGGACAAGGCCGCCCAGAGTTATGAGGTCGACCTCGACCTCCCGGTGGAGATCGAGATCAACTTCTGGATCCGGTTCAACGGCTTGGCGCGCGTTACAGGCTCAGCAGCTCTCCTCGAAGTCCAGACCGGCGACTTCACCCTTGCCTGGCGCGACGTAACCTTCCCGTAGCCCTATACTTGGGAGGTATGCCCCCGTCAGGACCTGCTCGCCACAAGGGCCCAAGCCACCGCGTCAGATGGCTTGGGGGCCTGCTCGTGGCTGTTGCTTTGGCGGCATGCTCCTCGGGAAACGGCACGGCTCCGGCCGCCGCTCCGCAGTCACCGGCTCTCGAGGTCACGAGCTTGAAGCCCGGCGACGTCCTGCTCCGGCGAGGCACCAGTCTCAACAGCCACGCGGTGCTGCTGGCGGACCCGGAGACTCACTATTCGCACGTCGGCCTGGTGGCAAGGCAGAACGGTACCTTGGTGGTGGTCAACTCGGTCCCCGCGACGGGCGAGGACGCCGGTGGGGTTCGCGCCGAGCCCATCGCCTCGTTTCTGGCGCCGGAGAAGGCCGTGGCCTGGACCGCACTTCGCCTCGCCGACGATCCGGAAGGGGCGGCTCCCCGTGCCGCGGCTGCGGCGCTCGCCCTGGCCACCGACCACGTCCGCTTCGACGACGACTTCGATCTCGCCGATGCCTCGGCCATCTACTGCACCGAGCTGGTCTGGCGAACCTATCGCGACGCCGGGCTGGACCTCGTCGACGGCCGCTTCGATTCGATCGATTTCCCGCTCGTCCCAGCCCGCCAGGTCATCCTGCCGAGCCGCATCGAGCACAGCCAGTATCTCAAGGACCTTCGAACCCTGAACCTCCCGAGGACCCTGCCATGAAGCTGATGACCGGTCTTCTCCTGGCCACCGCACTCCTGACCAGCGGCTGCTTCAAGCCCGGCCCCGCGGCCACCGTCAAGGCCTTCTACCACCATGTCGAGAAGGGCGAGCTCGACGAGGCCATCGAGATCCTCGCCGCCGACGCCCGCTCTGACGTCCCTCACGACAAGCTCAAGGTCGGTATGCAGCAAGCCACCCGCGAGATCGCCCAAAAGGACGGCATCAAGTCGATCAAGGTCCTGAAGGAGGACGTCATCGGCCAGACTGCCGAAGTCACCGTCGAGATCAAGTACGGCAACGGCGACACCGACGTCGAGAACAACAGCCTGATCCAGGAAGGCGGCAAGTGGCGGATCCAGCCGGGGATCAACAAGTAGGCAGTGGAAGCCGAGAGGGCTTCGAGGGAGCGCTGTCGAGACGTAGAAGCAGACTGGCGCGGCGCCCGGCTACCCCAAGACCACCAGATGCTCCTCCCCCGCCCGGGGCACGGCAGACAGCGGAATCGAGCGGTCGAAGGTGACCAGGCGGCCGCCTTGGCGGGCGGCGAGGGCGAGTAGGTAGAGGTCGGTGACCTGGGAAGGTCCGTGGAGGCGAGTAGGCTCGATGGCCTCTCGGTCGAGGAGGCTGACGTCGCAGGGCCAGAAGACGTGCTGGAGGGTGTCGGTAGCACG
>JAGQSE010000016.1:18889-26620 GCA_020439725.1 Acidobacteriota bacterium | reverse complement strand
ATTCGATCTACACCTCCGCCGAGGACTACATGCGGATCCTCGACGAGCTCGAGACCCGCGGCATCGAGATCCGAGAGCGGCAATTCGCCCTCGTCGCGAGCGCGTCGGTGCAGCCCGACGCCGACCACCTGCCCGCCGTGCTGCGGCTCATCGAGGCCCTTGAGGACCACGACGACGTCCAGAACGTCTGGCTCAACGCCGACCTCGACAGCGCCGTCGCAGAATCCGAGGTCTCCGCCGGATGAGGCGCCGCGCGCCCAGGGGTCCGGCGAGGTGTTGATCCTCGGTCTCGATCCGGGCAGCCGCAAGACCGGCTACGGACTGGTCGAGGCCCGGGGCTCGCGCCTCAAGATCATCGAACAGGGGTGTCTGGCCCCCCCCGGCAACCTCGACGTCCCTCAGCGGCTGGGCTTCCTCGCCGACGCCCTGGCGGAGCTCTTCGGCCGACAGCAGCCCGGCCGGGTCGCCGTCGAGTCCACCTTCCACGGTCCGAGCACGCGCTCGCTCATCGTTCTCGCCCAGGCCCGCGGCGCCCTCCTGGCGGAGGCGGCCCGGCGGGGCCTCGAGGTCTGCGAGTACAGCCCCGCCGAGATCAAGTCGGCGATCACCGGCAGCGGGCGGGCGCCCAAGGAACAGGTGGCGCGCATGGTGGGCATCCTCCTGGGCGCCGACAGCCGGGGTTGGACGGCGGACGCGTCCGACGCTCTGGCGGTTGCTATCTGCTGCGCTCGGCGCTACCGTATGGACGGCTTGACGACTGCAGGAAGGCTTCGCCGATGAGCCTCGAAGAGGGTGTTTCAGGCGATGCGCAAGTGTCTGAGGGTAAAGGGTTTAGGTCGCGTAGACCCATCCTTGACCCCCTTTTTTGCGCTGTGCTAACATCGCCGGGCTTAGTCCCGAGCCAGAGGCGCTGCCGCCCATGTGTTCGCGTTGTGTTGTGACCGAGTTCGGGCCAGCCAGAGATGTCCAATGACCAAAATATCTCTTAGTCTGGGAACTCGGATGGCCCCGGATGAGTCCAAGATGTCAGCAATAGGAGGAGTATCGTGAACGGCGAAAAGTTCCGCTTTATGGAGTACATGGACCAGGGCGGCATCGTGATGTGGCTGCTTCTGATCATGTCGATCATCGCCTTGGCGGTGATCATCGAGCGCTTCATCGCCCTGTGGCGCGCCAAGATCAACGTGAACGAGTTCCTCGCCAAGATCCGCAAGGCCCTCATCGTCAACCGTTCCGTGCGCGAGGCCATCAAGGTCTGTGAGCAGTACCGCGGTCCGGTCGCCTCGATCATGAAGGCGGGCCTGCTCAAGTACGGCCAGCCCAAGGAAGACGTCGAAAAGACCATCGAGAACGCCGCCGTCTTCGAGATGGGCCGCCTCGAGCGCGGTCTCACCGTCCTCGCGACCGTCGCCAACGTCGCTCCTCTCCTCGGTTTCCTCGGTACCGTCACCGGCATGATCAAGTCCTTCGACGCCCTGGCTGCGGCCGGCCTGTCGAACCCGGCGCTGGTCGCCAACGGCATCAAAGAGGCCCTGCTCACCACCGCCGGCGGTCTGTTCGTCGCCATCCCGGTGCAGGTCATGTACAACTACTTCATGAGCCGGATCAACAAGTTCGTCCGCGACATCGAGACCGCGGCCAACATGCTCATGGAGACCTTCGTCGAGATGGAGCGGAGCGGCATCACCGCCGAGGCCGCGGCTGCGAGCGCCGTAGACAAGAAGGCGAAGTGAGTGGCGCTCCGGCGCTCCGATAACGACCAGGGAGCAAACGAGCCATGAATCTTCACGAACAGAAGACCGTGCCGGCGGTCATCCCGACGGCATCGATGGCGGACATCGCCTTCCTGCTGATCATCTTCTTCATGGTCACCTTCACCATCGAGGTCGACAAGACCCAGGTGACGCTGCCCCAGACGGTGATCCGCCAGGAGGTCCCCAAGAAGGCCGCCTACGTCTCGGTCACCGAGGCAGGGCAGATCCGGGTGAGCGATGGCGAGCAGATCAGCGCTCCGGTCGGTTCCGCCGATGAGGTTCTTTCCTTCGCGGCGGAGGTCATCGGGCGCGAGCCGACCAAGGAGTTCGTCCTCAAGGCCGACGAGCACACCCCCTACCGGTACATCGACGAGGTGATCGACGCGCTCAAACAGGCGCGCGTCTCGGTCATCTACCTGCTGTCCTCGCAAGAGACGAAGGACGAAGAGAACCGCGCAGGGACCAACTAGGACAGAGAGGAACCGGAGATCATGAAATTACCCTCGCGGCGAGTCAGCGACGAGATCCCGACCTCTTCGATGGCGGACATCGCGTTCCTGCTGATCATCTACTTCATGGTCACAACGACCTTCGCGGCGACCCGAGGTCTCGACTTCGCGCTGCCCAAGGACGACGACCAGCCGCCGGTGGTCGAGAAGGAGGAGTCGGTCCTCATCGAGGTCCAGCCCTCCGGCGACCTGGTGGTAGATGGCCGGCCGATGTTGAAGTCGGAAGTCCTCGACTACTTGAAGCCCAAGCTCGAGGTGAACCCGAGAAAGCCGGTCATCATCCGGCCGGATGCCAACGCTCCCTACGGGGCGATGGTCAGTGTCTACGATGAGCTTCGCCAGGGCGCCGACAAGGGGGTCGAGGTGCGCAACATCTCGATCCCGACACAGCGCGAAATCGATCGCTTCTGGTTCTAGTGACGGCATAGGAGGCATCCATGGCAGCTGAAAACAAACCGCCGCAGCAGACCACCGGGGCCAAGCCCGCGGCCGACGACTCGGCGGGCGGCGTTCTCAGTTACCTGTCCGAGGAGGACCGGGACAAGCGGAACTTCTGGATCGGCGTCGGCGTGGCCTCGGTCCTGCACGCGATCCTGCTCTTCGTCTACTTCCCGAAGGCGGGAGCCGACGACAACGACTTCGCGCGCGAGAAGCCGAAGGTTTACGTCGTCCAGCAGGTGCGCTTCCAGCCTCCGCCGCCGCCCAAGCAGCAGGACATCCCGAAGCCGAAGGCGAAGAAGGTGCCGATCCCCGACCCGACCCCCGACGAGCCGGAGCCGATCCGTCTCGAAGACGAGATCGAGCCGGAGATCGAGCTGCCCGATACCGACGTCATCTTCGACATCCCGGACGGTCCGCCGCCGGCGGAGCCCACCGGGCCGCTGCAGGTGGGCGGTGACGTCCAGGCACCGGTCAAGCTCGATGCGCCGCCGCCACAGTACACGGAGATCGCCCGCAAGGCGCGTATCCAGGGCGTCGTGATCGTCCAGGCGATCATCAACAAGGAGGGTACCGTCGAGAACGTCAAGGTCCTCAAGGGGCTGCCGATGGGTCTCGACCAGTCCGCCATCGACGCCATCAAACGGTGGAGGTTCAAACCGGCGACGCTCAACGGCAAGCCGGTGACCGTCTACTACAACCTGACGGTCAACTTCACGCTGCAGTAGTACCCGATGGCCTTCCAGGGGTCGCTGAAGGAACTCCCCCTCCCGGATATCATCCAGCTGGTCTCGGTCTCAGGGAAAACCGGTAAGTTTTCCCTGACCAACGAGGCCGGGGAGGGGGAGATCCATCTGCTCAAGGGGCGGATCGTCCACGCCGTCACCGGCAAGCTCGAGGGCGAAGAGGCCGTCTACGAGATGGCCATCTGGAAAGACGGAGACTTCGTCTTCGTCCCCGGTGAAACCACCACCGCCTCCTCCATCAACAAGAGCAACACCAACCTCCTGATGGAGGCGGCGCGTCGCATCGACGAATGGCAGGTCCTGTCGAAGCGCATCCCCTCGACGCGTCTGGTTCCGGTCTTTACCGCCAACTCGAGCCGCACCTCGGTCTCGCTGACCCCCCAGGAATGGATGGTGATCAGCAAGATCGACGAGCGCCGCAGCGTCGAAGAGCTCGCCATCGCCATCGGCACCAGCCCTTTCGAGGCGAGCAAGCTCCTCTACGGCCTGATCACCTCGGGTCTGATCCGCCTGGAAGAGACCTTCGCCGGTCTGCCCATCGACCGGCTCAATCAGCTGGGTCCGGACGAGTGCAACCGGGTCGCCAGCCAGGTCTTCCACTTGGCCAAGGGCCAGCTCCAGGAGACCGAGGGCGAACAGGAGCTCGAGCGGATTTCGCGTCTCTACCGCGCCGAGGTCGAATCCGGGCGCCACGTCGATGCCGCCCTGGACCTCATCCGGGCGCTCGAGAAGCTGCTCTCGGCCACGTCCGGTCCCAACCGGGCCAAGGAGTTCTTGGCTAAAGTGGCAAGCTTCCTGCAGGAGGGTTAGGGTCCGACGGCAGCGGGGCGCCTCGTCCAAGCTGCCGGCGAGTAGGCGCGGTGGCGCCACCCGCTCCTGGTCATGACATTGATTTCACCGACCTACCAAAGGTGCGGGTACGATTTTCAAGGTAGAAAGGAGACGTAGGATGCGCGCGAAGCTGACGACTCTGCTGGCCCTGGGCCTGCTGCTGGGGGCTCCTGCCCTGCTCAAGGCCGATTGGGAGCAGGGAGTGGCTGCTTTCAAGGCCGGCAACTACGCAGAAGCTGCCCGCCAGTTCCAGGGCGTGACCGAAGAGCACAAGGAGTGGGCGGACGGATACTCGATGCTCGGCCAGGCGCTGAGCAAGCTCAACCGCAAGCAGGACGCTCTCAACGCCTTCCGTCAGGCCTATGATTTGAAGCCCGGTGACGTCCAGTTCCAGCTCCAGCTGGCCAACTCGTATGTCCAGAACGGGCGGTTCCGGGACGCCGCGAGCCTCCTGACCAACATCAATGAGGGCTCGCTTTCCGCCAACCAGAAGCCCGTCTACCACAAGCTGTTGGCCGTTTCCCTCGACAAGACCGGGCAGAGCGGAGCCGCTCTCGACGCGCTGCGCAAGGCTGCCCAGTCGAGCCCCAACGACGCTTCGGCGCAGTACAACTACGGCGCTGCGGCGTTCAACGCGGGACAGACGGCCGCCGCGGTCGCCGCTCTGGAGAAGGCGGTCCGGCTCGACGGCAAGGACACCACCAAGCGCCGGGCGTACATCGATGCCTTGTTGCGCAGCGGCCGCGAGACCCGCGGCGACGGCAAGACCGCCGCGTACGCCAAGGCCGCCGAGGCCGCCAAGGCCCTGGTCGCCCAGGCTCCGACCTTCGACAACCTGATGAAGCTCGGCGAGGCGCAGCTCGGTGCCAAGCAGTACACCGAGGCTATCCAGAGCTTCAACCAGGCTTCGAGCAAGAAGAGCAGCGACTGGATCCCCTACTACTACATGGGGCAGGCGAGCACCGCTCGCCAGGACTACGCGAAGGCCGAGGAGGCTCTCGAGAAGGCCCTCAAGGTCCAGCTTTCGGACAAGGACCGCTCGCGGGTCTACAAGCAGCTCGGTTTCGTCTACGAGAAGCAGCGCCGTTACGAGGAGGCCATCAAGGCCTACAACAACGCGGGTGATTCGGCGAGCGCCCAGCGCGCCCAGGAAAACCGCCAGATCAACGAGCACAACAAGGAAGCCGACGCGGAGCAACAGAAGTACGAGGAGCTCAAGAAGGCCGAGGAGCAGCTCCAGAAGGAGCTCGAGGAGCTCGGCGCCTCGCCGCCGCGGTAGGCCTGCGGAGGGCGGCCCGCGGGTCGCACCTCAGATCTTGGACAAAGGGGGAGCCTCGGCTCCCCCTTTCTTGTTAGCAGGACCCTGTGCGTGGTCGAGCTTCGGCCAGCGGCTCAGGACGCCTCTTGCGGCCAGTCGACTTCCGAGTCCGGCGGCGCACCCAGACTCTCGCGCCGAAGCGACAAGACCGCGCCGGCCAGACCGGCGGCGCCGCCCAGTGCGATCAGGAAAAGCACCTGCGGCAGGCCGAGGAAGCGGTCGATGATCAGCTCCCCCCACACCGATCCGGCGACCCGCGCGACCGCCGCCGCGTGGGCGCCGTAGAGGGCCGCCACCGCCAACACTCCGCCCAGGAGACCCTGGAGCAAACCCTCGAGATAGAACGGCCCACGGATGAAGAACTCCGTGGCGCCGACGATCCGCATGATGGTGATTTCCTCGTGGTAGAGATAGGCGGTGAGCCGGATGACGCTGGCGATGGTAAACACCGCTGCCCCAAGCAGCACCGCCCCCAGACCCAGGCCGACACCACGCCCGACGGCGATCATCGCGGACAGCTGGCTCAGCCAGTCGCGGTCATCATCCACCAGGGCCGCTTCGGGGCGCCCCCGGAGCTCCTCCGCCCAAGCGGCAAGCTCTTCGGCACCGATCCGCGCCGGGTCGAAGGAAATCTCGACCGAGGCGGGCAGAGGCTCCTCCTTCCACCCTTCGACCAGCCGGTCGAGGCTTGGAAAGGAACGCTCGAAGCGAGCCCGGGCCGTTTGGGCGCTGATCGACTCGACGCCCACCACCCCGGGATGCGCTCGTGCCTCGGTGATCAGCTCGCTGACGGCGTCGGCCGTGGCCTCGGGGGTCAGATAGACCACGAGCTTGGCCTGGGCGCGCCAGCGGCTGACCAGGTCCGAGAGGTTGCTGGTCAGGAGCATCAGGGCGCCGCCGACGAAAAGGCTGACCGCGATGGTCAGGACCGCGAGAGCGCTGACCTTCCAGCTGCGGACGAGGCTCACCGCCGCCTCGTGGAGGAAGTAGCGAAGCGCTTGGACCAGGTTCATGTCGCGACGTCCTCGCTGGAGGACGAGGCCTCCTCCCCCGTGGGCGGTCGATCGACGAAGGGGTTCTCGTTGTCGAGCCGGCGATCGTCGACCAGTTGCCCGGCCTCGAGGGTGAGAACCCGGCGTCCGACCCGCTGGATCGTTTCGCGGTCGTGGGTGGCGATCAGCAGCGTCGTGCCCCGCTCGTGAATCTCGAAGAAGAGCCGCAGGATCTCCAGGGACAGGTCCGGGTCGAGGTTGCCGGTGGGTTCGTCGGCGATCAGGATCTCCGGCTCGTTGATCAGCGCTCGGGCGATGGCGACCCGCTGCTGTTCGCCGCCCGACAGCTCGAGCGGAAAGGCATTCATCCGGTGCGCGAGCCCCACCCGGCGGAGCGCCTCGTACGCCAGCTTCTTCTGCTCGGCCGCGTCGGCGCCGAGGATCCGCGGCAGGTAGGTGACGTTCTCGAACACCGTCTTGCGCGGGATCAGTCGGAAGTTCTGGAACACCACTCCGATGGTGCGGCGAAGGTACGGGATCTTGCGTGGCGGGATCGACGAGACGTTCCGGCCGTTGACGACGATCTGACCTCCGCTCGGTACTTCCTCGCGAAAGATCAACCGTAGCAGCGTGGTCTTGCCGGCACCGCTGGGACCGGTGAGGAAGACGAACTCGCCGCGGTCGATGTCGAAGGACACGTCGCGGAGCGCCGCCTGGCCGCCGGGATAGTGTTTGCTGACGCCGAAGAACTGGATCAACGAAGAGGCCCTCCCGCGACCACGTCGCGGACCAGGCGGGAAGCAAGGGCCGGGTCGGCACGCCCCCCGGAGCGTTCGAGGATCCTGCCGACGAAAAAGCCCACCAGCGCGGTCTTCCCAGCCTCCAGCTGCCGCGCCTGCACCGGGTGCTCGCGGATCGCCTCGTCGAGCCACGTGCGCAGCCGGACCGGGTCGGCGATGCGTTCCAGGCCGAGCCGGGTCACGGCGCTCCGAGGGCTCTCGCCGCTGCCCCAGATCTCGCCCAGGATCCGCTTGCCCGCGGTGCCGCTGATCACGCCACTCTCGACCAAGGCGACGAGCTCGGCGAAGCGGTCCGGCGGCATCCCGTCGTCCATGCTCTCCCCTCGCGCCCGCGCCTCGTGCA
>JAGQSE010000016.1:0-18810 GCA_020439725.1 Acidobacteriota bacterium | reverse complement strand
CGCGCGATTCCGCCAGCAACCGCGCCGTCTCCGGGTCGAGGCGCAGGGCGTCCACGAACCGGCGACGGACCGCCCAGGGCAGCTCCGGTAGCTCGCCGCGCAGGGTCTCGAGCCGCACCCGTGGCATGTCGAGGTCCCCCAGGTCCGGCTCCGGGAAGTAGCGGTACTCGTCCGACGACTCCTTACTCCGCATCGCCCTCGTCTTGCCCGTCGCGGTGTCGAAAGAGCGGGTTTCCGCGGCCACCTTCCCACCGCGTGCGAGGATCTCGCCCTGGCGCTCGATCTCGTGCTCGAGGGCGCGAGCCACGAAGCGGAAGGAGTTGAGGTTCTTGATCTCGACGCGGGTCCCCGTCGACGCGGAGCCGCGGCCGCGGAGCGAGACGTTGGCGTCGCACCGCAGGCTTCCTTCCTCGAGGTTGCCATCGCTCGCTCCGGTGTAGCGAACCAGCTGGCGCAAGCTCTCGAGGAAATCGTGGGCCTCGTCGGGGCTCGACAGCTCGGGGGCCGAGACGATCTCGACCAGCGGCGTCCCGCAGCGGTTGAAGTCGACCCAGGTCTCGCCGAGCCCATCTGTGGCCTCATGGTGGAGGAGCTTGCCGGCGTCCTCTTCGAGGTGCATCCGCTCGATCGGGATCCGGCGGTCGTGGCGGGCGAGCGGCAGCCACCCGTGCCGAGCGAGGGGGGCGTCGTTCTGGCTGATCTGGTAGCCCTTGGGCAGGTCCGGATAGAAATAGGACTTGCGGGCGAAGGAGGAGCGCTCCGCCACCGCGCATCCGCAGGCCAGGGCAAGGCGTGTCGCCAGCTCCACCGCCCGCCGGTTGACCACCGGCAACGCGCCCGGGTACCCCAGGCAGATAGGACAGACCCGCGTGTTGGGGGTGCCGCCGAAGCGGTTGGCGCAGCGGCAAAAAAGCTTGGTCTCGGTGAGGAGCTGGACGTGGACCTCCAGACCGATGACCGCCTCGTAGTCCATGGCCGGCCTAGTCTAACCCAGCGCCCACGCGCTCCGACGGCCCTTCGTCTCGCCGACGCCAGCTGCCGCCAGGGCGCTCGGCGCCGTTCCTGTGAGACCGCTAGAATGCCTTCGATGAACCGCTGTCGTAGCCTCGCCGCCGCCCTAGGTCTGCTCCTCCTCACCGCGGCCGCCTGCGGCTCTCCGGAGCCGCCCAACCTCGATTCTCCGGGGACGACGGTGGTCTGCTTCGGCGACTCGATCACCTACGGCATCGGGGCCGGCAAGGGGGCCACTTACCCGCAGCTCCTCGGCGAGCGCCTGGGCATCGAGGTGATCAACGACGGCATTCCCGGCGACACCACCGAGGACGGCGTAACGCGGCTCGACGACCTGCTCGAGCTGGACCCCTGGCTCGTGGTCGTCGAGCTCGGCGGCAACGATCTCCTCGACCGACGCCCCGCCGCGGCGGTGGAGGACAACCTCCGGACCATCCTCGAGACACTCCTCGACCACCGCATCCTGCCGGTGCTGGTGGCGGTCGACGCCCCCCTGGGCTACGACTACGACGATCTCTTCGAACGGTTGGCGAAGGAGTACCGGATTCCCCTCGAGAACAAGGCGCTGGCCAAGATCCTGCGCTCGCCGGGGCTCAAGGCCGATCCCATCCACCCCAACGCGAAGGGCTACGAGATCCTCGCCGAGAGGGTCGCCAAGGTGCTCGAGCCGATCCTCGTGGCCCGGCGGAAGGTGGCTGCGTGAGCGCGGAGGCACCCTGGTCCTGGCGTCCGAGTCGTGGAGCGCTCGAGGTCGCCTTCGTCGGCCGCGGTCCCCACGCCGGCGCTCGGAAGGCCCTGGAAGCGCTCGAGCCCGACGCGCCTCCGCTATCGTGGCTTCGTCAAATCCATTCCGATCGCGTCGTCGAGGCGACCCCCGGTCAAAGCGGTGACGGTGACGCGCTGCTGGCGCGGGAAGATCCTCTGGCCCTCTGCGTCGTCACCGCGGACTGCGTGCCGGTGATCCTCGCCGGCGACGGCTGCATCGCCGCCGTCCACGCCGGCTGGCGCGGTCTGGTCGCTGGTGTGATCCCGGCGGCGCTCGATCGTCTCGGTCCGGTGCAAGACCTCGAGGCGTGGATCGGCCCCGCCATCGGCCCCTGCTGCTACGAGGTATCGGACGACGTCGCGGACCAGGTCGTCGCCGCCAGCGACCCAGGGGTCCGCAGCCAGGGCCCTGCCGGCCGTCCCCATCTCGATCTCCAGGCCGCCGCCCACCACCAGCTCACGGCCGGTGGCGTGGGCGAGATCCACGTCCTAGAACGGTGCACGCGTTGCCATCCCGAGGACCTGTGGAGCTATCGCCGCGAAGGCCCTGGCGCCGGCCGCAACCTGGCCTTCGTGTGGCGTCGGTCCCACGCCCGCTGAGCTCTCAGCTCTCGGACGGGTCGACCTACGAAAACCCCGCCACGCCCTGGCGACGCGGCGGGGGCCTTCTTCCTCGGCTCAGTCGGCCGCGGGGGCCGGCGCCTTCGGGCTCGTCTCCGGCTCGAGCGTCGGCACCTGCTGGTCCACCGGGCTCATCGCGTTGGCCGGATCGAGAGGCAACCAGGACTCGGCGACATCGGTCGAATCTCCTTGGAGACCCGGCCCACAGCCATTCTGAAGGTAGGCGCCGCAGGTCGTGTGGTTCGGCGGTCGGATGGTGCAGGTGCAGGGCTCGGTCGGCCCGGCGTAGTTGCACAGCAGGCTGCAGTACTGGTACGCCGCCGCCGCGGGCGGAGCGGCGGCAAAGGCGAGCACCACGACGGCGAGCACGGCACAGGCGACGACGGTCTTGCGATGGGACATGGGATTCCTCCTTCCAAGGAAAAACAACGTTCCCCGACCCGATCGCACCGGCCCGCCCCGGCGACACCCGCCGCGACCTACCGCCCGCGCCGAGTCAGGATTGCAGTGGCTGCGAATTGTAGCGGGTTCGGCGTGGCGGTGGGCGAGTCGCTGGTAGCCCGGCGGTCAGGGTGCTTCGCCGCGCGCCGACGCCGGTTTCGACATGGAGGCGGGCTCGAGCTCGACTTCGTGGGCTTCGCCACGGGCGAGACCCACGGACCGGATGGTTCCCCGGCGCAACGAGCCGTCCTTGGTCAGCAGCGACACGGTCAGCTCGTGCAAACCCTCGGCGTCGTAGGCGAGGATGTGCTCCATGTGACCCCGGAGGTCGTCCCCGGACACGGTGACGCGCGCCAGAGGCTTGGCGCCGCCCCAGATCGAATCGTCTCGCTCCACCCAACCGTCCAGCTCGACAAGGACCAGCGGGTTCTCGCTCTGCGGAGTGGTGACCAGGATCGCCGCGGCGTCGGTGGCCTCGCTGTCGATGCTCAGCAGGAACCGGCCTTCCGAAAGCTGCAACGTCTCGATCGTGATCGAGTCGGATTCCGTCGCGGCGTCTGGCGAGGATGCGCTGGCTCCGGCAGATAGCCAGAGGAAAGGAGCGAGGAGCAGCAGGGCGACGATCGACCGGTGGGAGTTCATGGAGGCTCCTTGTCCTGGCGAAGCGGTGGGTGACCCGGGTCCGGCAATGCCGAGAGATTCATCGAAGCATACGGTTGCTCGGGAAGTCGCATCCAACACTAGACGCTATTTGGGGAGTGATTCCGCGTCTTGGACCGAGAGCCCGCTTAAGTCGGAAGGCTCTAGTGTGATGCGCTTCCTACCGCCCTACGCTTCCAGCCCATAGAAGAGAGTGGGGATATTCGGAGAGAGCAGCTAGCCTCCTGTCCTAGTCCCACAGGTAGAACTTCGATGCTTCCGCAGGGTGTGGCAGCCGGTGCAACCGCGTGTAGCCTACAGCCAACCAGGGACACAGCCAGTACTACCACGGGCGCGTGAGCCCTGGAGCTTGGAGGAGTCATGCGGACGTTTCTCTTGATCGGAGTCTTCGCCGCTGGCCTCGTGCTCGCTCCGGTGAGCCAGGTTCAGGCGATGCCGACCGGAGCCCAACCCGCCGTCGCGGCTTGGCACTCCTTGATCGACGGTTTGACGTCGTTCTGGAACCAGCTGGTGGGATCGGTCCCTTGGTGGGCGAGCTTCGATGGGGAGGGTGGGGATGACGGACCTACTGGCGATCTTGCACCCTTCACTGATTCGGACGGTGTCTCGTGGGAGAGGCACTTTGCTGCCACTCGCTCGGAGGCACGCCACGAGCAGGTGCTCTCGCGCTCGTCCAAACCAGCGTCAAATGACATTGGTGCAGGCGCAGAACCAGATGGATCATGCCTGGTGTGCAACTCACTGGGCGTCGGGTCGGAACCCGACGGGGACCAATGAGCTGCCATCGGCCTTCCAGTTCTTCCACGCTACCGAAACCGAGATTCAGCACAGGGCGCGACTGCGGCCCGACGGCTAGTGCAGCTCTAGCTCGCCAGTCGTAGCTTCGCCCAGCTGCTCCGTAGCCTGCGCTCGCCCTCCAGCCGCGAAATCACTCGCTCCAGGAGGGCGAGCGACAGGCCTACCTCGATAGACCTGGCCAGCTCGGCAATAGCCTCAGAGATGACAGGGTGCTTCCCGAGGACCTCTAAGAAAGGCAGCATCGAGCGGACTCCCATGATCGCTTCTTCGGCTTTGCCTTGGCGAAGGCGCACTCTGACCAGTTCGCAGGTAACGAGGATCGCTTCTCCGACGTGCTGTTCGCGGAGCCGAACTACCAGCCTCTGAAAGATCATGGCGGCTTCCTCAAGACGCCCGCATGTCTCCAGAATCCGTCCCTTGACCCACTGGATCTTGTGGCTGGCCCACGTCCCCAAGCGGGTTCCCTCCTCTTCCGCTCGAACCAAGCACTCCAGTGCGTGGTCGGAGTCACCTGCGGCTTGGAAAGCAAGTCCCATCGTCTGAAAAGCAGAGAAGCGATAGCGCTCTAGGTCTCTCGGTAGATGCAGGAGAGCCGCCTGGAGGCTCTTGACTGCCAACTGATCTCTCCCGAGATAGTGGAGCCAGAGACCTTGTTCGACAAGCCCTTTGCCCAAACCGATTCCATCACCATGTCGAAGCAGGAGCAGTGTCCCTTGCTCTGCCAGTCTCAACGCGCCAGCGTAGTCAGTCCGGTCGCCTAGAACGTACGAATACCTCCTCAACAAATTCCCGAGGCAGACGTCGTCACCGTGGAGCTGGCAGGCTTCTACGGCGGCGTGGAGGTAGTGCTCGGCTTCGTCGACTTCGAGGAGCAATCGATGGGCTGAACCGATGATGCCGAGGAGACGGGGGAGGAGAGCCAGCTCGATGAGGTCGACGGCCCATTGAGCGGTCCTGACGACACCTTGGGGGTCGTCGTAGCGCTGCTCGTCGAGGGCGTCCACGAAGTTCGCGCCGAGGCCTCGGGTCTCACGGCCCTGATGCGCGCGCTCGAGCGCACGGTGGACCAGCGGCGGCACCGGGCCCGGGGGCTGGTTGAGCTCCAAACCGTCCGCCCGACCGACGTGTCGGCGCAGAAACGCGATGCGGTCGAGGCCCAGATGATCGAGGACCTCGAACAGGTTCTGGGTCGACAACCGCCCGCTGTTCACCCGCCCCAGCCACCAGCCGCAGGACTTTCCGAGGTCCTGTTCCATCGCGAAGATCGCGCCACGCGGACGACTACGGATCTCGTCGTCGAGAGCCGCGATCAGCCGGACAGCGAGGCCTTTTTGCGATTCGCTCAAAATTCGCGCTCCGAATCGGGGTGCCTTCTTGCGGAATGCCGCGAGTCTACAAGAGAAGTGCCGCACATCCAAAAGTCTTGAATAACGTGTCCTTTCGACGGCCGGGGACAAGCCGGGATTCGGCAGTGTTCGGGTTGGGTGGTTGCCGAGTCTCGGTCCCCGGCCGTCGACACCGTCGGAAAGGAGGCGAGTGGGGATGCTGACGATTCGGGCGTTCGACAAGGCAGAGCTGCGGGAGGCACTTCGCAAGGCCGGAGAGAAGGCCATACGCGAGAAGCACGAAGCCGGCGACCTGGGAGACACCACCCTAGACGTGATCGTCGATCGCGAGGGTGACGAGGAGATCGACCTGGCGGAGGTGGACACCGCGGAGCTGCTGATCTTTGGGGACGACACCGACCTCAAGTGCGAGCGGATCCAATGAGCGGTCGCGACCCGGGAGACGAAGCGCCGGAAGCGGGGGAGCCCGGCGACCCGGCACCGGACACCCTCGAGTCCGACAAGGAGCCGGAACATCTCCAGGCAGAGCTGGGAGGGCCCTTGCGCCAGATTTATCTGGTGTGTTTCGAAGATCCCAACTCGCGCCGTGCCCTCTCCTGGCTGGCGCGCGCCATCGAGTCGTCGGTCCGTCCCTTCGGCAGTCCCGATGCCGGCCCGCGACGGCGCGTCCGCGCCATCGCCGCCGAGCTCGACGCCCTCGGCACCTTCCTGCTCTTCAGCGTCGACACGCGGCAACGGACCGAGCTCACGATTCCCGATTGGGAGCTGGCGCGCCTGGCCCACGAAGCCGGCACGGCGCTGGTCACCTGGGCCGACGCCCTCCGCGCCGCCATCGGCGACCCGGCGGCACCCCCGCGCGAGCTCGACGCCGACCCGGATCTCGGGGTCCGCGAGACCGCGCTCTGGCCCGCCGAAGAGACCGACTTCGCCACCGAGGTGCGCGAGGTCTGTCGCATGCTCTTCGGGTTCAACTGCGAGGTCGGCTACCTCAAGACGCCGTCTCCCTCTGAGACCGAACCGGCCGCCGAATCCCCCACCCGCCGTGACCTCCGCGCCGCCGCCCAGGACCTCCTCCATCTCGCCGCCTTCACCACCACCGTGTCCCGCGACCTGCCCACGGGCGATCCCCTCCACGGTCTCCTCGGCACCCTCACCTTCCGCCTCGCTCGTCTGGTCGAGACCTTGTGCGCGGGCTTCGAGCTGCCGAGCTGACGGGCATCCTGCGAAACGCTCCATAGGGTGACGCCGACGCTGCCTAGCTCGGCGCCCTTGGCCCCGCCTTCATCTCCATCCAAAGCTCTGGCCGCTCGAGATCACGGCCGGAGCTTGCTCACCGAGGGGAACCTCCGGTCGCTCGACCGCAAGGCTCGGGTAGAGCCGGAGCGCGGACTCCGTTGCCGGGGCTCCGCGGTAGCGGGAATGTCTCCGGTTTCAACGGCGAGGGCGCCGGTGTCTCATCGCTTACGGAACTCAAATCGGAGACTTGTAGTCATTGCAAAGTAGACGACTTGAGCGATGGTTCCGTAAGGGACATTGAAACGAACGTGAATGTTGGAAGGGAGTCCGCACCATGAAGCATCGCGCCGCGGTGGTTGCCACCGGCCTCTTGTCCCTGGTCGTTACTCTCGCCGTCTGGACGTCGGCGCGCTCACAGCCGGAGACCGGCGCCGAGCTCGAAACGTTCTCGCTATGGCTCCTCGCCCCGAGCGAGGCGTTGCGACATGGGGGTGAAGACGGGGCGCTGCTGGCGCGCTTGTCAGGTCTCGAAGGTGCGGAGGACCTGGTCGTCGATGCGCAGCGGGGGACGGTGTGGGTGCTTGGCGGCGGCGAGCTGACCGCGTTCGATGGCGTGGGAGAGACACGGTTCTCAATTCCGCTCCTAGGTCGCGGCGACGGTGCCGGCCGGCTCGTACTTCGGCCGGAAGACGGTTCGGTCTGGGCGGTCCGTGGGCCCTCGGCAGTGCTGTTCGGCGAGGCCGGAGAGCGACTGGTCAGCCGGTCCTTGGCACAGCCGGTGCTGGCGGCGAGCCTGAGCTCGGACGGCGCCACGCTCTGGCTGGCTACGAACACGGGTGTCGAAGCCTGGGACGCGGTCAGTGGAGCTTTCGAGCGGCAGCTCGGCTTCGGGTTCGGCGGGTCGTCATCAAGTGTAGGAGTCCGGGATCTCGACGTGGCGGGGGACGGTTCGGTCTGGGTGGCCCTCGAGGACGAGGTCGCGGTCTTCGAACCCGGCGGTAGTCTTCGAGAGCGTTTGCCCTTAGCCGGCATCACCGAGCTCGATGTTTCCGCAGCGGGCTTCTGGGGTGTCCGCGGTGACGAGCTGGTGCGCTTCGATCGGCGGGGCGCAGAGGACCGGATCCTCGGGCTCGTTCCCTTCGACGGCTCTGTCATCGACGGTCTCGCGGCGGATCCCCGGGGTGGTGTGTGGGTGAGCGTCGGCGATCGGGCTCGGCGCTACGACGAGGGCGGCAACCTTCTCGATGCCCTCCGCGTTGATGGCGATCTCGTGGCACTCGTGTGGAGTGGAACCGCGGACGTCGCGTTGCCGGAGACCTTCGACGACGGCTGGGGATCGAGCGACTCGGTGGCGTCCCGGCCACAGATCGCCATCGACGCACCAGCGGCCTTCCTCGAGGTCAACCCCGAAGACCTGGTGATCGAGGTCGCCTTCGCCGCCGGCAGCGCACCCCTCGACCCATCGTCGTTGGTGATCGATCTCGACGGCGTCGATCTGACGCCTCTCTGTCAGGTTGGTACGGCGTCGGCGACCTGCCCGGTGGGCAGCCTCGGCGAGGGCGGTCACCGGGTACGTGCCGAGATCGAGGACGTGCATCACCGAAGCTCGACGGCTCGGCGGGATTTCTGGGTGCTCCGAGGTTCCGGCGAGCACGAGGTGGTACTCCCAGCGTCCCGGGACAGCTTCCTCCGCGGCATTCTGCGCAATCGCAACGAGGGCGACAGTCCCTACCTGCAGCTCCGCTGGGCGGGAAGCCACCGGGCGCTGGTGGACTTCGGCCTCGAGGAGATCGCGCCGCAGATCGACCAGTTGTCCTCCGCGCGGCTCGAGCTCTTCATCACCCACAACGCCTTCAACTGGGGTCCCTGGGGACGTGCGGTCGACGCCCACCGCTTGCTCGAAACCTGGACCGAGGATGGCGTCACCTGGAACTGTGCCGACGACTCGAACCCGGGCAACCTTCGCGCCGACTGCGAGGAGCGATGGAACGGTGGCCACTACGACGAGACACCGTCGGCGAGCGTGACGATGGTCGAGGATCGCCTCGGCTGGGTGAGCTTCGACGTCACCGCCGATCTCGCCGCGGCCCTGGCGGGCGGGGACGGCTTCGGTTGGCTCATCAAGAAGCGCGAGGAAGCGTTCTTCGGGTTGATCCGCTTCGCCTCGAAGGAGAACGGCGATCCGGATCTTTCGCCTCGGCTGGTGCTCGACTTCGTCGGCGGCGAGGCCACCGATACCGTGCCGCCGTCGCTTGGCTGGCTCTCACCGGCGGACGGCACGACCGTGGACGATGCGTCGCCGAACCTGGTCCTGGCGGTGAGCGATGAGGAGTCCGGGCCCGACCTTGAGAGCCTCGAGATCGCCACCGACGCGGGAGCTCTCGACGTCGATTGTGGCCTGGACTCAGGGACCCTCACCTGTAGCCTGGGTTCGCCCCTGGCCGAAGGCGTGATCACGCTCGCGGCGTCGATCCGTGACCTTGCCGGCAATCTTTCGCCGCCGGCGACGGTGACGTTCACCGTCGATACCACGCCGGTGGATCCGAATCTGCCGCCCGATCCCTCGACCGTCGCGCCCCCTATCGACCGTACCGTCGCCACCGACCTCTACGCCTCGACCCAGTTCCTCTACACCGGTGCGAACCCGATCCAGACCGGCGTCGCCCCGAGCACCATCGACCCCCGCCGTGTCGCGGTGCTCCGCGGCCAGGTCTTCGATCGCAGCGGCGCGGTGCTGCCGGGCGTTCGCATCAGCGTGCTCGATCACCCGGAGCTCGGCACCACGAAGACACGCGCCGACGGCATGTTCGACTTGGCGGTCAACGGTGGTGCTGTGGTCACCCTCGAGTACGCCAAGGACGGCTACCTGCCGGTCGAGCGCCAGGTCGATGCTCCATGGCGCGACTGGGCCTTCGCCGACGACGTGGTGATGCTGGCCTACGACGCGAGCTCGACGCTCATCGAAAGCGGTTCGATCGAGGCTCAGGTGGCCCGAGGAGGCGTCGAGAGCGACGCCGACGGCGAGCGCCAGGCGACGCTCATCTTCCCTGCAGGCACGATGGCGGAACTGGAGCTCGAGGACGGCACCGTTCTGCCGCTCCCGGCGCTCACGGTGCGCGCCACCGAATACACCGTAGGGCCGGCAGGGCCCCAGGCGATGCCCGGTCCTCTGCCGCCCACCGTGGCCTACACCTATGCCGTCGAGCTCTCCGCCGACGAGGCCGAGGCCGCCGGTGCGGCCTCGGTGCGGTTCAACGAGCCGGTCTACCTCTACGTCGAGAACTTCCTCGGTTTCCCCGTCGGCGAGCACGTTCCCCTCGGCTACTGGGACCATCGCCAAGCGGCCTGGATTGGAGCTCCCAACGGCCGCGTGGTGGAGGTGCTCTCCGCCGGCACCGGGGGCCTCGCCGCGCTCGACGTCGACGGCAGCGGCACCGCCGCCGACGCCGCCACCCTCGCCGAGCTCGGCTTTACCGACCAGGAACGCGAGCGGCTCGCCGCGCTCTACACTCCCGGCACCCAGCTGTGGCGATCACCGATCCCGCACCTGACGCCGTGGGACTGCAACTTCCCCTTTGCTCCACCGCCCGATGCAGTGCTACCACCGGGGGATGAGGAGGACTTCGACGCGGTCGATCCGGAGGATCTCGAGGCGCCCGAAGACCCCTCGGATCCCTGGGGTGACGAGGGGGACGAAGGGGATGGTGCCGAGCGTGAAGACGAGCCGTGCGAGCGTGACGGCTCGATCCTCCGCTGCCAAGACCAGGTGTTGGGCAAGGCCCTGCCCATCGTCGGGAGTGAGCTTTCCCTCCACTATTCGAGCGATCGGCAGGCGGGGCGGACCACGGCCTACAGGGTGCGGACGCGGGTGACCACCGAAGCGCCCCCGGCGTCCCTCGAAGAAGTCCAGATCGAGGTCACCATCGGGGGCCAGCGGATCCAGCGCACCTTCCCTCCGGACCCCGGGCAGATTTTCTCGTTCACCTGGGACGGCACCGACGCCTACCAGCGGTCAACGCAGGGGCAGGTGCCGGTGCAGATCCTCAAACGGTACGTGTTTCGGGGAACCTTCCAATCTCCGGAGGATCGGAGGATCAGCTGGGCGAGGTACCCGCGAGGCGCGCTGATCCCGCTTCCTCGAGAGCGGACCGATTCTCGAATCGTCCTGAGTCGCAAGATCACCGGTGATGTGGAGGACCTGGCGTCAAGGGGCCTCGGCGCTTTCGACGACCGTGATCTCGGACTCGGTGGCTGGACGCTCTCGGCGCATCACGTCTACGACTCGGGGTCCCGTACCCTCTACCTTGGCGACGGCACGCAGCGGCGGGCAAGTTGGCTCGGACCCACGATCTCGCGGGTCGTCGGGGTTGGTGCGGCGGGAGATGGCGGCGATGGTGGTCCCGCCAATCGTGCGCTGCTCCAAGGACCTTCGGGGGTGGCGGTGGCGCCGGACGGTTCGATGTACATCGCCGACACCTTCAATCACAAGATACGCCGTGTCGGTCCCGATGGCGTGATCACAACGTTTGCCGGCGACGGGACGCCGTGCGTCGGCGATGGGGATCCCGGAGGGGGTGAGCAGTTCGCGGGGGGAGGTACCGAGGCGACCGCCTGCGGCGATGGTGGACTGGCGACACAGGCGCAGCTCAGTTCGCCAGAGAGCGTTGCGGTGAAGCCCGACGGGAGCGTGCTGGTCGCCGATACCGGTGCAGATTGTGTCCGGCGGGTCCGATCCAATGGAGTCATCGACACCGTGGCCGGTCAGTGCGCCGCGAGCGATACGTCGGACCCGGCGGAGTTTGACGACGACGGCCTGCCGGCGACCCAGGCAGTCCTGAACCGCCCGACCGACCTCGCCATCGCGCCGGATGGCAGCGTTTACGTCACCGTCCGTGGGCAGAATCGCGTCGTGCGGATCGATCCTGCCGGCCGGCTGTGGACCGAAGCCGGAGGAGGCGAGGAGATCGGGTCGGACGGAGACATCGCTACCGCCGTGCTTCTCCAGGAGCCGAGCGGCGTGGCTTTGGGACCGGGTGGGGTGTTCTTCATCGCGGAAAGGGCAGGCCACCGAATCCGTCGGGTCTCGGTGGACGGCAGGATCTTCACGGTTGCGGGCACCGGTTCTCCGGGCGCTGGTGGTGACGGCGGTCCCGCCGTCGAAGGTTCCTTGGCCGATCCGTCCCGTCTTCTCGTCAACGCTCAAGGAAGCATCTACGTCAGCGACACCTTCAACCGTCGGATTCGCAAGATCGACCCCGACGGCACCTTGCACACCGTGGCTGGTGGTGGTGAGGGTTTCGAGATCCCGCCCGGTGGCGCCGCCGTCGGAGCCCCGTTGGACGAGCCGCTGGGGCTTGCCCTGACTCCCGGTGGAGAGCTCTTGATCGCCGACCAGGGTGCCGGAAGCGTCCTGCGGATGGGACCAGCCCTCGAGGGCTTCGGCGAGGACGAGCTAGCCGTTCCTTCTAGCTCGGGCCAAGTGGTCTACGTCTTCGATTCGCAGGGGAGGCATCTGAGAACGGTCCACGCGCTGACGGGTACCGATCTCTATCGGTTCGAATATGGGCCGCAAGGTCTCCTGGGCGCCGTGGTCGACGCGAACTCTCAGCGGACCACGGTTCAGAGAGGAGCGACCGGAGAACCCGAGACGATCGTAGCTCCTTCGGGTCAGGCCACCAGTCTGGTCCTCGATCCGGAAGGCTATCTTCAGAACTTCGTCAATCCGGGAGGGCTCGCGCAGCAGTTCCTTTACCGTCGCGGGTTGATCGAGGTTCATTTCGACGCGCGGGGCAATACCAGTGCCTACGAACATGGAGCCTTCGGGCGCCTGACCGCGGCTGAGGATCGCTCCGGCGCCCGCCAGAGCTTCGCGCGGTACGGCGCACCTCTGGCTCCGGTCCAGAACGTCGGAGCTCAGGACCGAAGCGGCAGCTTCACGGTCTACAAGACCTTCGAGGATCGATCCGGCCTCGTGGGGCGTTCGGTCAACGACGACACCGGCCGCCAGCATCTTTCGAAGCGGTATCCGGATGGAGAGCGCCGCGTCGATCGGGCTGACGGTACACGCAGCCGGTCTCGTGAGGCTCCTGATCCCCGATTCGGTATGGCCGCGCCCCGGCGCGGAAGCCTCGACGCAACCTTGCCCGGGGGGCTCAATCTTTCCGCGTCCACTTCGAGCCGTGCCGATCTGCTCGATCCTGACAATCCGCTGAGCATCACCACCCTCGACGAAACCATCACGATCAACGGTCAGGTGTATTCGGCGTTCTACAGCGCCTTCGATCGGTCGACTTTCCTCGTCACCCCTGCAGGGCGCTTCACGTCGCAGGTGATCGATGCCCAGGGCCGGGTGGTCGAACGCGAGCGCCCAGGCTTCGCGCCCGTCTCGTACGAGTACAGGGCCGACGGCCTGCTCACTTCGGTCAGTGTTGGCTCGGGAGCGGCGATGCGGGTCACGAGCTATTCCTACGACCCAATGCGCCGGCTTTCCTCGGTCACCGACCCGGCCGGTCGGGTGGCGGGCTTCACCTACGACGACTCGAATCGCCTGGTCATGCAGACTCGGCCCGACGGCTCCGAGGTCGGCTATGAGTGGGACGCTGGCGGCAACCTGACCGGGTTGATCCCCGCGGCGGGCGCAGCCCACCGTTTCGACTATTCGCCACGCGACGAGGTCTCGGCCTACCACCCGCCGGGTGAGTCGACCGCAGGCCTCTTGCTCACCTATCGCCCCGACCGCCAGCTCGCGAGCCTCGAGCGTGCGGGTGGCGAGACTCTCGCCTACTCCTACGACGGCCTGGGACGCCTCACCAGCCTGAGCCACCCGGACGGCTCGACCAGCGTCGGCTGGGACACGGTGGCCGGACAGGTGGGCTCGCTGTCGACCTCCGACGGAACCCTGGTCACCTACGGCTACCAGGGTCCGATCCTGCGCTCGATCGGGTGGAGCGGTCCGGTGGCCGGTGCGGTGGACTGGACCCTCGGCTCCAACCTCAAAGTCGCCAGCACCCGCGTCAACGGGACGCCTTTGGCGAGCTACGCCTACGACGCCGACGGGCTGCTCACCCGGGCCGGGGCCTTGACGCTGAGTCGGGACTTCCTCAACGGGCGGGTGACGGAGACGTCGCTGGGGCCTCTCTCGACGCAACGCGACTTCAACGAGTTCGGCGAGTTGGTCGGTCACACCGCCGAGTTCGGCGGCGTTTCGCTCTACGACACGACCTACCAGCGCGATCCGCTCGGACGCGTCACCTCGCGAACCGAGACGATCCTCGGGACGACGCACACGACGACCTACACCTACGATCTGCTTGGCCGGGTGGCTCGGGTCGAGCAGGAAGGGGCGCCGCTGGCGGAGTACGCCTATGACGCTCGCGGCAACCGCACGGCGGTCACCACGCCGAGCGAGACGCTGCTGGCGACCTTCGACGCCGAAGACCGGCTGCTGACCTTTGGGAACCGCGGCTACAGCTACACCCCGGCCGGCGAGCTGGCGACCGAGACCCAGGGCGGCCAGACGGCGGTCTACGACTACGACGCGCTCGCCAACCTGCGCTCGGTCCAGCTGCCGGGAACGCCGCGAATCGAGTACGTCATCGACGGCGAGAACCGGCGGATCGGCAAGAAGGTCGGGGGGACTCTGGTCCAGGGCTGGCTCTACTCGGACCTGCTGTCGCCGGTAGCTGAACTCGACGGCTCCGGCCAGGTGATCTCGCGCTTCGTCTACGCCGACCGTGCGACCGTGCCGGCGTATATGGAGCGTGACGGCGCCACCTACCGGATCCTCTCCGATCCCTTGGGCAGCGTCCGCCTGGTCGTCGACCTTTCGACCGGCACCGTCGCCCAGCGGCTCGACTACGATCCCTGGGGTCAGGTGACCCTCGACACCAACCCCGGCTTCCAGCCCTTCGGTTTCGCAGGTGGTCTCTACGACCCGCAAACCGGACTGGTCCGCTTCGGTGTCCGCGACTACGACCCCAGGATCGGCCGCTGGACTGCCAAGGACCCCCTAGGCCTCGCCGGCGGAGACGCCAACTTCTACGCCTACGTCGGCAACGACCCGATCAACCTCACCGACCCCTCCGGCCAGATCTTGCCGCTGCTGCTCCTTGCTTGGGGGGCGATTGAAGTCGGTTCGACGATCTGGGATATTTACGAAGCCTGGGATACTTTCACCGACCCCTGTGCGGACCTGTGGGACAAGGCCCTGGTGGCTGGTGGACTAGGCCTTGGAGCCGTGCTTCCGGGCGGTGGGTACGGGGTTGGGGCGAAGGCGGGGAGGCGGGCGCTACGGGCATCTGAAGGGCTTTCAGAAGGTGCAAGGCTTGCGGAAGAAGCGCTCGAGCACCTTACTACGAGCCAGAGACGCTCAGTCCGATCTCTTGAGAAGAGGATCGCAGAGCATAGGGTGAAGTTGGACGAGTTCCTTGCAAACCCTACGGTTCGGCCTGGCATGGAAGGTCTGCCTGAGGAAGCTATTCAGGCTCAACAACTAGCTCGAATTCGGCATCTCGAGGGCGAGATTCGAACGTTTGAAAATAATATTTTGAAGATATTGACTGGGAGATTGTAGGTATGGCGGCGCTAATATTCTCGGCGCCTGATGCGCCAATTGGGCCGGGAGTCAAGAGGCCGTTTGCGGTCTTCCTCGATGCAGATGACGATGAATGGCGGTCCGAGGGATTCCTTCGCTCGCGCTGCCTAGGCCTCCTCGAACTGGGGTGTGTTTGGTTTGAGTGTTTCGGGGAGCAATCCGAAGAGGTCCACGATCGCCTCGATGACGTTATTGTTCAGCGAGGGATCGAGGGGGTAGTGACGACCTATCATTGTGACGAGTCGGCAGAGAATGCCGTGGCGTTCTTTCGAGATGTTGTCCTGATAGGTATGGCGGCCGGTCTTATCATGGTTCGCGAGAGGCCGAAATGGATGGCACTTTTCTGATGCCGCGCACTCTTCGTCTGGAGGGCGCGTGTCATGCAGTTTGGTGCGCGATGGGCGCATTCTTGCTCTCCTGGGGCTGTGGCGAAGGGTCGGGTGTGTCGGTTTGCAGGTTGATGGGACGGGGTTCTGCAAGTGGTGATCTGTGATGGCAGAAGCTTCGGAGGTGTACGTGGAGCTGCTTGGGGAGGGCGTGGATGTTTGGCGGCCTATTCGAGCAAAGAATCTTGGTTTTGGGATCTATCAGATCGTTGAGCAGCCGTACGATCGAAGCGTTGAAGAATGGAGGTTTGTTCCAGGAGACAAGGTGGTCTGCGAGCTGGTGAGTGCTAGTGGAGGGAAAATTCTGGCAGCCGTTCGTAAGGTGTAGATCGAGGGTGAGCTAGGAGTCGGCTCAGGCCCTGGGCGGAAGGTCTTTGCTCTCTGCGGGAGTGGCGCCAGGAGGGTGAGCACCAAGGATGTGGTGTGGCTTTCTCATGGGGGTCGGTTTGACGATCAAACCCCGGTAGCTTCACTTGGGCAGCGTCCGCCTGAAGATCGACCTTTCGACCGGTGCCCTGGCCTAGCGGCTCGCCTGCGATCGTGCGGTCAGATGACCCTCAGAGCAACCCCGGCTTCCAGCTCTCCGGTTTCGCCAGTGGTCTCCGCGACCCTCAACTCCGCCTGGCCTGTTCCGGCTTCCGCGACAGCGGCCCCAGGACCGACGCTGGGCCACCAAAGACCACCCCGCGGGCGGTGGTTTTCGCCACGGTGCCCGCGGGGTGCGGTTTGGAGAGCTTCAGTCGGCCGCTGGAGCCGGGGCTTGAGCCTCGTTGGGGCTCGTGGCGGGAAGGGCGGCTGGTGCGCTGGGTGTCGTGCAGCTGAGGTCGGCCTGAGCGAGCTCGGGGAAGGCGGACTGGGGCTGCTCGGCTCGGTAGAGGCTGCAGCCGTACTGCAGGTAGTAGGCGCAGTTGGTGTTGAAGTAGGGGTTTGAGCAGCTACATCCCGCGCTGGGGGGCTTGAAGCTGCAGGTCGAAGCGCACGGCTCGAAGCCGGCCGAGGCGATCGGAGCGAGGGAGAGGGCGGCGAGGACGGCGGCGCAGGCGAGCAGGGTGAAGGCGAAGCGGGAGTGAGTTTGGGACATGGCGATCTCCTCAGCGAAGCGATGAGTAGGGCCGGGAATGCCGCTTAGGGCGTCTGGAACCGGTAGTCGGAGCTACCCCCCTTTCGCCTCTCCTCTTGCGGCAGCCCGAGACGTTGGTCGAACTTTTATCATATGCGCCATATCTTGTTTGTGGGATTCCGGGCGTTGTATTGCATCGCCGGTGCCCCCGGGCGCCCTGCTAGACTCGCCGACAGTTCTTGATCCTCAACGACGATGCGGCCGGTGGGAGGCATCGCCCTCGGGAGGCGGCTCTTGATGGAGCGCTGGTACAGGATCGCCGCGGGCATCGACCGGCTCAGCGATGCGCTGGGACGCGGGGTGTCGTGGCTGGTGCTGGTGATGGTACTGGTGGGGGCGGGGAATGCGTTGGCGCGGTATCTCGGTCGGTTTCTCGGGACCAACCTGAGCTCCAATGCCTATCTCGAGCTCCAGTGGTATCTCTTCAGCCTGGTCTTCCTGCTCGCCGCCGGGTACGCGCTCGGGCATGACGCCCACGTGCGGGTCGACGTGATCTACGGACGGCTGGGGCCACGGGCGCGGGCGTGGATCGACGTCCTCGGCGGGCTCTTCTTGTTGCTGCCTTTCTGCGGGCTGGCGCTGTGGGTCAGCTGGCCTTCGGTCTACAACTCTTGGAGAGTGCTCGAGGACTCGCCGGATCCCGGCGGGTTGCCGCGCTATCCGATCAAGTCGGTGTTGTTGGTGGCCTTCGCCTGGGTCGCCGTCCAGGGTGTCTCGCAGGTGATCAAGAGCATCGCGGTGCTGCGCGGAGATCGGCCCGAGGAGCCGCCGGAACCGGAGGCGCATCTTTGAGCCACGACTTGATGGCGCCGCTGATGTTCGTGGCCGCCTTCGCGCTGATCTTCTCGGGCTACCCGGTGGCCTTCTCCCTCGGTGGTACGGCGCTGATCTTCGCCGCCCTGGGGGTCGCCCTCGGACATTTCGACTGGGCGCTGCTCTATGCGCTGCCGGAGCGCACCTTCGGCATCATGTCGAACTACATCCTGCTGGCGGTGCCCTTCTTTATCTTCATGGGCACCCTCCTCGAGCGGGCGCGGCTGGCGGAGGACCTGCTCAAGACCATCGGTCAGCTCTTCGGGCGCGCGCGCGGCGGACTGGCGCTGGCGGTCGTGTTCGTCGGGGCCTTGCTCGCCGCGGCAACCGGGGTCGTGGGGGCGTCGGTGGTGGCCATGGGGCTGATCTCGATGCCGGTGATGCTGCGCTACCGTTATTCGCCAGAGCTTTCGGCAGGGGTCATCACCGCCGCCGGGACGTTGGGACAGATCATCCCGCCGAGTGTCGTCCTGGTGGTGCTGGCGGACCAGCTGGGGGTCTCGGTGGGCGACCTCTTCGTCGGCTCGCTGGTCCCGGGGCTGTTGCTCGCCGGGCTCTACGCACTCTACGTCGTCGGCGTCGCGGTGGTCGCGCCGGAGTCGGCGCCGGCGCTGCCACCCGAGGAACGACCCGGCTTTGGAGGGGCGATGCTGCTGCGGGTGCTCCGAGTGCTGGTGCCGCCGTTGGTGTTGATCCTGGTGGTCCTGGGAAGCATCTTCGCGGGGGTCGCGACGCCCACCGAGGCCGGTGCGCTGGGAGCCGTGGGGGCGATGATCCTAGCCCTGGCGCATCGCCGCCTGACCTTCGACGCGCTCCGGTCGAGCCTCGACGACACCGCGAAGCTGACCGCGATGGTCGTCTTCCTGCTCATCGGCTCGACCGCCTTCTCGCTGGTCTTCCGCGGCTTCAATGGCGACCTGTGGATCGAGGACCTGCTCACCGGCTTGCCGGGCGGCGTCGCGGGCCTGCTGGTGGCGACCCACCTGACGGTCTTTGTGCTCGGGTTCTTCCTCGACTTCT
>JAGQSE010000330.1:786-9987 GCA_020439725.1 Acidobacteriota bacterium | reverse complement strand
TCGAAGCGGTACGCAACGCCGCGGTGGCGCGCTTCCGTCCGGTTCTCATGACCAGCCTGTCGACGATCCTCGGCACCCTGCCCCTCGCCCTGGCCCTCGGCGCCGGCTCCGAGAGCCGTGCCTCCATGGGCATCGCCGTGATCGGCGGCCTGCTCCTCGGCAGCGCGCTGACGCTCTACGTCGTGCCCGCGGTCTACAGCTGGGTCACCGGCAAGATGCCGGTCCCGGCGGAGGAGCCGGTGGCCCCACAGACCAGGCCGGTTCGACCTGTGGCGGCCGGGACCGAGCCGCTCGGCGGCGCTACGCGGAGCTGACCAGCTCGAAAGGATCCGCCGCTCTCCCGGTGGCCCCGACCGCCCTGGCGATCTCGAGCAGCGGTTCGCCGGCGACATAGAAACGCCCCCGCTTCTTGCCCTTCGGCGACAGCATTCCGGCCTCGACGAGTGAGCGCAGGTCGCGGGTGGCGGTCCCGTCCGAGATGTCGGCCAGGTTGCGATACGTGGCGTTCCTGATTCGCAGCCCCATGGCGGCTTCGACCAGGGCGGGGATCGACCGCTCGGGAAGGCTTCGCCGAGTCGCGAGTCCTTCGACCTCGTCAAAGATTCTCTGGAGCTTCTGGCCACGGCTCTTGAGGGTTGCCGCTTGTTGGTAGTGAGCCTTCAAAGAGAAGCGAACCCAGGCCTTGGGGTCGTTTCCAGGGTTCCACCGGCCCCCGCCGACCTTCGCGAGAACATCGTAGTAGTCGAGCGTGTTGCGCCCCAGGTACTCCTCGATGCTGACGAAGATCGGGTTGAGGGTCTGTCCCGCTCGCGCCAGGATCAGGGTCTGGAAAGCCCTCGCCATGCGGCCGTTGCCGTCCGAGTAAGGGTGGATCATGACCAGGTTCAGGTGTCCCATCGCTGCCTTGACCAAGGCCGGAGTGTCCTGGTCCTCGTTGACCGAGTCGACGAGCTCGCGCATCAACGAGGGCACCAGGTCCGGCCCGGGACCCTGGTAGACCACCTCCCCTCGGGCTTCGTCACGGACGAAGATTTCCCCGGTGCGCCAGCGCCCGGGGTTCTTCAGGAGGTCGTGCCCCACCATCATGAAGTGGAGAGAGTTGAGGAACTCGAGCGAGTACTCGAAGTGCGGGTCATCCGCCTTCTGGAGGATCAGGGTCATCGCGAGCCGATAGCCGTTGACCGCAGCCCAGGCCTCGGACTCAGCATCGAGCGGCGCTTCTCCTTCGACGGCTGCGAGGGCATCGTCGATGGTCACGTTGTAGCCCTCGATGCTGTTGGAGCCTCGAATCGCGCGGGCGAAGGTGTTTCGCCGCAACAAACCGGACCACCGGCGTGGCGGCAGCGAGTAGTCCAGCTCCCGGCGCAGTCGGGTGATCATTCCGAGCACTTCGATCTCTGCGGAGTCCAAAGGAGCGGTCTGGAACAGCAACGGAGCATCCTCCTTTGATGAGGGATATCTGATTTCAAACCGTCATTTGTCGGAATTATATCCGTCATTTGTCGGATTGATAACCGTCATCGGTGAACTTTGGAGGTTAAGAGGGCCTGGCGTTGGCGAAGCGCACGACGAACGACGGGCGAATCGCAAGGTCGTCGCGGCCGTCGCTGGCTTGACCCGAGCAGCCGACAGAAGGCCCCGCTGGGATATCATCACCGGATTGCGGTGGGGCGCTCCCCGCCGCGCTTTGCCTCTTCCCACCTGCCGAGCCCAGGAGCCGAGCATGGCCAAGCAAGTCCTGATCGTCGACGACCAGCCGGGAATCCTCAGCACGCTGTCGAGCATCCTCGAGGACGAGGGGTATCGCACCCTCGGCACCGACAGCGGGGAGGAGGCGCTCCGGCTGTACCGTGAAGAGCGGCCGGACGTGGTGTTTCTCGACATCTGGCTGCCCGACCGCGACGGTCTCGAGACGCTGCAGGCGCTCCGGCGACTCGATCCCTCGGCGGCGGTGGTGATGATCTCGGGGCATGGAACGACCTCGACGGCGGTGCGGGCGATCAAGCTCGGCGCCTCGGACTACATCGAGAAGCCCCTGTCCTACCAGCGGGTGATGCAGGCGGTGGGGGAGGCGCTGCGCCAGCGCGAGGAGCCGGCGGCGGCGCTCGAGGCGAGCGTCGGCGATCCGGTTCCGGAACGGCGGCTGAGCCCGCCGCCGAGCCTGCCGCAGGTGCGCGAAGGTCGGGAGCCGCAGCGCACGATCCGCTGCAACAAGGTGATCTACGGGCTCGGCCTGCACTCGGGGACGCGGACCGGGCTGGTGCTCCAGCCGTTGCCTCCGAACAGTGGCATCCACGTCCAGACGGTTCCCGCCGGTACTCTGATCCCGGCCCATGTCTCGGCCGTCGGGGACACCGACTACGCCACCACCCTCGACGCCGAGGGCGAGAAGATCCGGACCGTCGAGCACCTGCTGTCGGCGCTGCACGCAGCGGGGATCACCAACCTGCTGCTCAAGGTCCATGGCGAGGTGCCCGTCCTCGACGGCTCCGCCGCCGAGTTCTGCCGCACCCTCGAGGAAGTCGGCATCGAGGACCAGGACGCGCCCCGTCGTGAGCTGGTGGTCGATCGGCGCTACGAGATCGGCAGCGGTGACAAGAGCCTGGTTCTCGAGCCCTACGACGGCTTCCGCGTCTCCTACTACCTGCGCTACCCGGCGCCGGTGGGGGAGCAGTCCTACGACTTCGAGATGTCCGATTTCGCGAGCTACAAGGAGCAGATCGCGCCGGCGCGGACCTTTGGGTTCATGCGCGATCTGAAGATGCTCAACGAGCTCGGCCTGGGGTCCGGGGGGCGCCTCGACAATTTCATCTTGGTGGGCGAGGACAACGTCATCAACACCGAGCTCCGTTTCCCCGACGAGTTCGCGCGGCACAAGATCCTCGACATCATCGGCGACCTCTACCTTCTCGGTTTCCCCATCCGCGGCCGGGTCTCGGCCCGCCTCACCGGTCACCGCGACAACATCGCGATCCTGCGCGCCATCCAGGCCGCCGTCTCAGCCTAGCCTCGTCCGGCCGCACGCGGCGAGTCTCCGCCGACCTGGCTCTCGTGAGCCCGGCTGGAACGTCCTGCCGTCCGTCGTCCTTCGGCGCAGGGACCCGCGCTACGAGAAGAAGCCCCTTGCGACCTGGCCCTCCGATAGCGGGCCGCAAGGGGCTGGGGGGCGCGTGGCGAGCTCAGCTCGCGCGCCGCGCAGTGTGCTGCTTGAGCCCCAGGCGCTGCAACATCTCGGGATCCGAGACGCCGAGCTCACGGGGCGGAACATAGAGCGTTGAGATAGCCGTTACGTCCGCGTCGAGCAAGCGCTCGAGCGAGCAGACGTCGACGATGGGATCACAGACTGCATACTGGGCGGCTTCGTACACCGTGACCTGGTGGTTCGCCGGGTAGGACTCGAGGAGATACTCCACGAGCACCGCCAGACCGTCGCGGTGAAACCGCTGGTCAGGCCGGTAGCCGATTTCGCCCACGACCCCGATCTGCCACAGGATGAGGTGGCTGGTGGGGTCGAACCGCCGTCGGCGCATGAGGAAATCCGTCGCCTCGAAGCTCTGGCAGCCATGATCTGCGGGATCGATGCCCAGATCTGCGAAGAGACAGTCTTCCGCCGACACGCCGGCGAGCATCACCGCGTCGAACCCTTCGGCGCGGGCTTCCGCGACCGCCTTGTGCGACGGGTATACGAAGACGCCTGGATGACCGTAAAAGGCCAGGCAGACGTGTTCTCCTCGGCGGACGTAGGCGAGAGTCCGAGCGACCATCTCGTGGTACGAGTCGATGCGCTTCAGATCCTCGCGGTAGCAATCCGCCAGGGATTCGTGGGTGGGGTTGAGCTGGCGGAGCCAGGCTTCGGTGACGGGGTCGGCGACCAGGTAGAGGAGGCGGTCGGCTCCCTCCATGGACGCACGGGACTCGAGGGTGGTCTGGGCGACGGAACGGATCCCGGTGCCCACGACCGTCAGCGAGCCCTTCACTGCGGTCTCCGACTTCCGCTGTGCAGGGTCGTCCGGAGCGCTCCGGTCACGAGGCGACGCCTCAGGCCGAGGCGGCCAGGTCGACCACAGTGGACTGGACGAAGACCGGTGGCGGGACCACCGGCGAGTCGCCGCTCAGGAGCCCGCGGATCTGCCGCGAGCTGCGGCTGGCCACCGCGGACCGCTCGAGGGGGGACAGCCCGGCGGCCCGGGCGACCCGGTCGGGAGCGTGACGGAATTCCCGCAGCTTGGCAGGGTTCTCGCTCAGCTCGATGAGGAAGCCGGTGAGGATCGTGGACATGAGAGTACCTCCCGTGGTGTGTGGTTGCGGAGGGCCACATTGCACCTAGCTGTAATCATCAGAAAAATGTTGTAACACAAACAGCTATTCGAATACCGTATCAGGTATATTCCATGAGGTCAAATACACTTCTTCGAAAGTGTATTCGGGTTGTGAGATAGTGCAATTCGTCTATCTCTTGCCCCAAAAGAGGGCTCCCCTTAAGAGGGTCCCCAAAAGAGGGTCAAGGGGCGGTGGGTTGGGATTCGGGCTCCCCCAGGACGAAGCTGAACGTCGAGCCGCCGCCGACGGTGGATTCGTACCAGATCCTGCCGCCGTGGCGATGGATGAGGGTGCGGACGTAGACCAGCCCCATGCCCTCGCCGGGGGTGTCCGGCAGCCCGCCGCGACCGAAGATGCGGAAGACCTTGGCGCGCTGGTCCTCGGGGATGCCGCGGCCGTTGTCGCGGACGTGGAAGTAGTCGCGGCCCCAGCGCTCCTGATGGAAGATCTCGATGCGCGGTGGTCGCCCGACCTCGCCATAGGCCAGCGCGTTGTCGAGGAGCTGGCCGAAGATCTCGCGCATCGAAGCGGCATCGGCGTGGACCGAAGGCAGGAGGCCGACGCGGATCGTGGCGCCCAACGCCCGCCGGCGTGGTTCCCGCTGCTCGACCACCTCGAGGACCAGGCGGCGCAGGTCGAGGGTTTCCAGGTGGAGCTCGCGCCGGCTGAGCCTTGACAGCTTGAGGACTGGAGCGATCAATGCCTCCATCCGTTCGGCGGCCGTGTCGATGAAGCTCAGGGCTTCCTCGAGATCTTCTTCGAAGGCTTCTTCGAGGCTCCGACGGAGCTCGGGGTCGAGGCTCGGGAGGACCGGCTCGAGGGCGCTTTTGGCCTCGGCCAGTGACATCCGCAGCTCGCCGCTGAAGCCTTTGAGGTTGACGAGCGGTGCCCTCAGATCATGGGTGGCGATGGCCAAGAAATCGGCCTTCTCACGGCTCAGGGCCTTGAGCTCCTGGTTGGTGAGCGTCAGCTGCCGGTGGGCGAACTCGAGCCGGCGGTTGGTGTCCGCCAGGGCGTCCTTCTGCTGCAGGATCTCGTCGGTGCGCTCGCCTACGGTCGCTTCGAGGCGCCGCCTTCGTTCGTCGAGGGCGTGGACCCGCAGCCGATACACGTAGAGGCCCAGGCTCAGCAGCAGGAGCAGCGCCAAGGTACGGAACCAGACGGTCTCGTAGAAGTAGGGGGAGATGCGGAACTCGAGAAGCGCGCCGCCGACCGGAGCGTCGCGGCCGGCCAGCAGGCTCTCGACGCGGAAACGATAGCTCCCCGGGGGCAGATTGGTGTACGAGGCGAAGCGCTGCGTGCCGTCCTCCACCCACCGCTGGTCGAAGCCCTCGAGCCGGTGCCGGAACCGCAGGCGGTCAGGCTCGACGAAGTCGATGGCGGTGAAGCGGACCTCGAGATCCCGAGACTCCGGCTCCAACCGGAGCTTGGGCGACGCGGACCACGTCCTCGGACCGCTCTGGACCGACTCGACGAGCACCGGAACCGACTCGGGATCCGGGCCCCTGGGCGCGGTGCGGTGGAGGCGTAGACCGCTCTTGGCGGTGCCGATCCAGAGGTCGCCGCGACGATCTTCGAAAAGGCTGAGGACTGTGTCCCCTGCCGCGGTTTCGGGGTTGGCGACGTCGAGTCGGCGATTTTTGGACACCTGGAGCAAGCCGGTCCGGGTCCCCAGCCACAGGTTGCCCAGCGTGTCTCGGCGCGAGGCGAAAACGATCTGGTTGGCAAGGTCAGGTTCGACTCCCAGGGGCTCGAGCGAGTCTTCTGCGAAACGGTTGACGCCGCCGTTCATCGTCGCGACCCAGGTCTCCCCTGCGGGCCCAGGGCCAAGAGAGATGACGAAGTCGTCGCTCAACCCCTGGCCCACCGTGAAGGCGACGAAGCGGCCGGAGTCGGGGTCGAGGTAGGCGGCTCCACCTTCGGTTCCGACCCAAAGGCGGCCTCGGGGATCGGTCCACAGGGCCTGGATGTTTTCATTGGGCAACCCGTCGGCACGGCCCAGGGTTTCGAACCGGTCACCATCGAGCCGGGCCAAGCCAGCCCGGGTGCCGACCCACAGCCGCCCCTCGGGTCCGATGGTGAGGGAGCCGACTACCTCCGATGGCAACCCGAGCTCGGCGCCGAAGCGTTCGAAACGTCCCTCGCGGTAGCGGGTGAGGCCGCCGCGGGTGCCGATCCACAGGGCCCCCGAAGGATCGACCGCCAGCGCGCTGACGAAGTTGTGGCCGAGCTCCGGGGTGGTGCCCCGGTCGAAGACGGTGAACTGCGAGCCGTCGAAGCGGACGACACCTTCCTGAGTACCGAGCCACAGGTACCCGGTCGGGTCCTGGACGATGGCGGTGACGGAGTTTTGGGGCAGACCGCGGTCGGTTCGCCAGACGCGGTCCGCCGGCTCCTGGCTGCCCGCCCAGCCGGCGCCGGCCGACAGGGTCAGCGCCAGCACCGTGGCGAGGGCGCCGCGGAAGAGGCGGGGGCCGTCAGCCCGCATCGCGCGTCTCCTCGATGCGGCGTGGCAGGGCGACGAAAAAGGTGGTGCCCGCCCCCTCCTCGGACTCGAACCAGATGCGGCCGCCGTGGCGCTCGACGAGGGTGCGGACGAAGGCGAGCCCGACACCCTCACCGGGGACGTCGGCGGCCCCGGCCCGGCCGAAGATCTTAAACACCTTGTGGGCCTGGCTGGCGGCGATGCCGCGGCCGTTGTCGCGGACGTGGATCACGACTTCGTCGTCCTCGACCTCGGAGCCGATGCTCACCCGTCCGGGGCGGCTCGGATCGAGATAGTTGACCGCGTTGCCCAGCAGGTTCTCCATGACCTGCTTCATCGAGGCGGCGTCGGCGTAGATCATCGGCAGCTCGCCGACGCTGACGCGAACCCGGTTGCGGGAGATTTGGTAGGTGAGGCTGCGGAGGGTTTCCTGGACCAGCTCGGCCATGTCGACGGGAGCCAGCACGAGTTTCTGGCGGCCGAGCTGCGACAGGGCGAGAAGGGCGTCGATGAGCTGGTCCATGCGCTCGGTGGAGGTGTCGATGAAGCTCAGCGCCTCGGGAGCGTCCTTGGCCAGGGCTTGCCGGGCGCGCTCCAGGTTCACCGGACTGAGGGCATCGGCGGCGCTCTCGGTGATCCGCTGCAGCGCCTCGAGGGCGCCGCGGATCTCGCCGGCGAAACCCTTGAGGTTGACCAGGGGCGTGCGCAGGTCGTGGGCGGCGATGGCCAGGAAGTCCGCGTTCTCGCGGTCCAGGTTGGCGAGCTCCTCGTTGATCCGCCGTAGCTGCCGGTTGGCCTGGGACAGCTCGCGATTGGTCCGACCGAGCTCTTCCTTTTGCTCGAGGACCTTGGCGGTCCGCCGCGCGATCTTCTCCTCGAGCTGGTGGTTGCGCTGGTGCAGCCGGCGGAAGCGCCACTGGTGGAGGAGCGCACCGGCCGCCAGGAGGCCCACCGCGCACAGCGTGTAGAACGGTGTGGTGCGGTAGAAGGGAGGAGCGATCTCGAAGCGGAAGGTTGCCGGACGAGGGTTCCAGAGGCCGTCGTCGTTGGTGGCGGTGACCTGTAGCCGATAGCGCCCGGGAGGCAGGTTGGTGTAGCGCAGCGAACGGCGGTCGTCGGGGTCGGTCCAGGTTTCTTCGAAGGGCTCGAGGCGATGGCTGAAGCGAATCCGCTCGGGATCGACCAGGCTCAAGGCCGTGAAGCGGAACTCGAAATCGCGACTGGCCGCCGGCAGGACTGCCGGCCGCAGCACGTCGACGGGTTGAAAGTCGACGCGCGCCTCCTCGATGACCACCGGGGCGGGCAGCGGGTTGAGCGGCGGACCGCCGCTGGCGACGCGCATGACCCCGTCGACGGTCGAGAAATAGAGGCTGCCGTCGGTACCGCGCCATCCCGCCGGCTGGCTGAAGCCGTTGCATTCGTGGTGGCTGCTGCCGGCGAGGGGCGACGGGGACAGCTGGTCGATGCGCCCCTCGAGGAGCAGCTGGATCTGCGCCTTGCGCAACGAGAAGACGCCCTTGTTCGAACACGCCCAGAGATTCCCCAGGCGGTCGTCGAGGAGCTGGTACAGGACGTCGTTGAACAGCCCCTGGCGGGTGGTGAGGGTGCGGAAGACCTTGCCGTCGTAGCGGGTGAGGCCGCTGTCGGTGCCGATCCACAACAGGCCACGGGTGTCCTGCCAGAGCGACAGGATGAAGGTGCTGGCGACCCCTTCGGCGGGGGTGAAGACCTCGATTCCCTCGACCGTGCCGTGGCTGAGGCTCAACCGGTTGAGACCGTCGTCGGTACCCACCCACAGATCGCCGCGCCGGTCTTCGAGGAGGGTGCGGACGATGCCCGAGGACAGGCCCGACCGGGAGTCGACGACCGTCACCTCGCCGCCCGGATCGAGACGCGCCAGGCCGCCGCCGAGGGTGCCGATCCACAGCTCGCCGGCGGTGGTTTCGAGCAAGGTCGTGATGATGTCGCTGGGCAGGCCGTCGGCGCTGGTGTAGANNCTCGCGCAGGCCCTCGTTGAAACGCTGGAGGCCGCCGCCGGCGGTGCCGATCCACAGGTTCCCGGTCTGGTCTTCGGCCAGGGAGAGGACGACGTTGCTGGCCAGGCCGTCGTCGGTGGACCAGTGCTCGAGGGTCTTGTCGTCGAGACGGTGGAGACCACCGCCGTCGGTGCCGATCCACAGCCGGCCCCGGCGGTCTTCGAAGACGGTGCGGACGGCGCGGGCGGCGAGCCCTTCGCGGGTGGATGTGAGCACGAACTTGCCGTCGCGGAGTTGGGTGAGGGAGCCATCGCCGGTCGCGACCCACAAGCTGCCCTCGCGGTCCTCCTCGAGGGCCGTGACCTTCGGATCGGGGAGCCCCTGGCCGGGGCCGAGGTAGCTGACGCCGGCGGCGCCGAC
>JAGQSE010000330.1:0-719 GCA_020439725.1 Acidobacteriota bacterium | reverse complement strand
CCGGCGAGGTCGGCTGGCAACGCCACTTGCAGCTCGTCGGGCAGGTGAGCCGAGCGGGGTGGGGGGCGGTCGGGGCTGGCGGTGAAGCGGATGCCGTCGAAGAGCAGCGCGGCGTCCTCGGTGACCAGCCGCAGGTATCCCTGGGAGGTTTGAGAGATCGAGAGCACCGGGTCCCCCGGCAGTCCGTCGGCCGCGTTCCAGGTCTCGAGGAGGTATTGGGTGACGGCGCGGTCGGGATCGAGGGCCGGTGCGGAGACGGGGAGGGCCAGGAGCAGGGCGAAGGCCCACGCAGCGGGGTGGAGCCGGGGGAGGATGGCGTTCTCGGACCTCGAGCTCATGGGGCGACGCGCTACCTGCGCCGACGGCGGTGCCGTCCGGTGGGGTGCACGAGGAGCAGGTCCAGGCTGGTTCGGCGCTGCCGGCGTCCGCAGAGAGTACTCCACTCCCAGGCGGCTGACAAGGCGGAAGGGCCGGGCGGCAGGCGAGGCGAGGGAAGCTCGGGGCGGACGCCGCGGCACCGGTCCAGGGGAGGGAACCGGTGCCGCGAGCCGTCCTCCGAGGCTCAGTGCGGGACGATGCCGGAGAGGGGCGCGACGTCCTCGGGGCGGTCGTCGCCAAAGAGGAGGCGGCCCTCACGATACGAGGCGTCCCGGAGCGTCAAGGCGAGCACCTCGCCGAGCTCGGCGACGAGCGAGACCGAGATGTCTTCGAGAACTTCC
>JAGQSE010000329.1 GCA_020439725.1 Acidobacteriota bacterium | reverse complement strand
CCGGGACCTCCGGAGCCGGCTCCACCTCGGCCCCGCCGTCGTCCCCGAGGTCGTCGACCAGGAGCCACTCGCCGGCGAAGCTCGCGGGCCGCTCGGCACCGCCGCGGCTCGCCAGCACCACGGGTGCTCCGCTGTCCTCGAGCATCAGCGCCAGCCGCTCCACCGGGTGCTCGGGATCGAGAGGCAGGTAGGCGCCCCCGGCCTCGAGCACCGCGAGCATGGCGATCACGAGGTCGGGAGACCGCGGCAGCGCCAGGCCGACGATGACCTCCGGGCCGACACCGGCGCGGCGCAGCCGGGCGGCGAGGCACCGGGAGCGACGCCCCAGCTCGGCGTAGGTGAGAGTCCTGGAGCCAGCCTCGATCGCCGGCTTGTCGGCGTGCTCGCCTTGGGCGCGGTGGAAGAGCTGGATCAGGGTCGGGTCGGTCTCTGCTGCCTCGTTCATGAGCCCCCTCGCGAGCTCGGGACGAGGTTCCACCCGGGCCCTGGCGGCGCCCCGCACCGAGCTTCACGGCAAAGCCCGGCACCGGGCCGAGGATGCGAGGGGGGTGGCGAGCTCACGGCACTAAGGAAATGCCGCAACACGGTGGAAACGGGACACTCCGACCGAGAATCATCGAAAAAGCTCTCTAGATCGCCCACCTCTAGCCAGAGGAAAGAAAGTCTAGTAGAAACAATAAAAATACTTGAATTCGCGGAAGATCCTCCCGGTCCAAACATATTGCACAAAAGCTTTGGCCACATGTCCCGTTCGTTGTCTCACCTGGCACTTACCCCACGAAGGAAGCACTCTCTTTCTTGTTGTTGCCAGCTCGCTTGAGCTGGATTGCGTGTTCGCGAGGGGTCCAAACTCGAAGTTCGCTCACCGCCCGGGGTCGGACGGTTCGATGTCGGTTGTCCGTCGACCGCCGTCGATCACCGCAGGTCACCCCCTGCCCCAGGCTCTGATCCCTGTCGTCGGGTGACCGTCCAAGACATGCTCGGAGAAGGTACACATGGGACAGACCGCACTCTCCGCCTCCGCAAAGCCCGACGATGCTCCGTGGGGCTTCCAACTGATCCTCGACTGCTTCGGCTGTAGCCACGAAGCGTGTTGCGACCTGGACCGTGGCTACGAGTTCCTCGACAAGATCTGCATCCACCTCAAGATGACCAAACAGACCCAGCCCTATATCTTCAAGACCTGCGAGACGGCCTTCCCCGGCCGGCCCGGGTACAGCGGCTGGGTGCCGATCATCGAGAGCGGGATCCAGATCCACACGTCGGCCCACAACCAGTTCATCAGCGTCGACGTCTACTCGTGCCGTCCCTTCGACCAGGAAGAGGTCGTCGAGTTCACCAAGCGTTGGTTCAATCCGACCCACGTGGACACGGCCTTCCTGCACCGGGGCAAGAGCCTGCAGATGCACAAATCCCTGGCTTCCGCATCCGTCGCCACCGGCGGGTGAGGACCGGCTTCGCTCGTCTTCGTCTACCAAACCCTCAGGAGGAGTTTTTATGCACAGCATCTTCCGACGCCTCTCGGTCCTGGCCGCTTCGGCGCTGACCCTGGCGGTCGTCGCCGACGCGCCGGCGGCGCACGCGACGACGTTCCGTGACATCGTCGCCGACGGCACCTCGAACATCGAATGGACGCGGATCCCTTCGCCGCGCATCGCGCGCCGCGACGCCATCGTCGCGATGTCGCCGATCCCGTCCGCCGACTTCGGCAACATCCGCACCAACCTCAGCCCCCAGAAGGGCCGTGGCAATCCCGGCATCGCGATCTTCGACTACGACAACGACGGCGACCTCGACATCTATGTCACCAACGGTCCCGGCGCCAACAACAGCCTGTTCTCCTCGCAGCTGGTCGAGAGCGGTGAGCTCAACTACATCGACGTCGGCGAGGCCGCGGGCGTCGGTGCCTTCGACCAGGACAGCTCGGGCGTCTGCTTCGGCGACATCGACAACGACGGCGACCACGACCTCTACGTGCTCGCCACCGGTCAGCCCAACCGGCTGTTCGAGAACAACGGCGACGGCACCTTCACCGACATCACCGCCACCGCCGGTGTCGGCGGCGAGGGCCGTCACGCGGTCGGCTGCTCCTTCGCCGATTTCGACGCCGACGGCCTCATCGACGTGGTCGTGGCCAACACCTACGACGATTGGGATCACCGCATTCCGGTGTTCTTCATCGGCCCGACCTACGAGGGCATGGAGCACAACTACCTGTTCCACAACGACGGCGGCAACGTCTTCAGCGACGTCAGCGAAGAGTCGGGCATCCAGGACGTCTCGAACATGCCCGCCGGTGCCTTCACCTGGGCCATCACCACCGCCGACTACGACCAGGACGGCGACGTCGACATCCTGAGTGCCGACAACCAGGGCGGCACGCCCCAGGACCGCTCCGAGGAGCGCGGCTGGCTGCGTCTGTTCGAGAACGACGGCACCGGCCACTTCACCGACATCACCGAGTCCGTCGGCCTCGATGTCGTCGGCGGCTGGATGGGCGTCGACTTCAGCGACTACAACTGCGACGGCAACCTCGACTTCTTCGCCACCAACCTCGGCTACCTGGGCTCGGGCCAGCCCTCGCGCTGGTTCTTCGGCCAGGACGACGGCTCTTGGGTCGACAGCTTCGAAGCCGACCCGACCCTGTGGGGTATCGGCATGACCCCCTTCGGCTGGGGCACCTCGAACTTCGACTATGACAACGACGGCGACGCCGACACGGTCTTCCACGGCGGCGTCGACCTGCTGTCGCTGATCACCAAGGACAACGTCGGTGTGATGCTGCGAAACGAGGGCAACTGCTCCGGCGAGTTCAGCTGGGACTCGGAGGCCTTCACCACCGATCACCAGAACCGCACGGTGCACGCCGTGGCGGTGGGCGACCTCAACGGCGACGGTTTCGAGGATATCGTCTCGGCCTCGAACTTCAACATCGTCGAGAAGTTCGCCGTGCCCTACGCCGGCACCTTCTTCCCGCCCTTCGGCTCGCCCTTCGACGACATCGCGACGGCGGAGATCGCCTTCTCGAGCCGCGTCACTGCGGGCTTCCAGACCTACATCGACCCCGAGCTCATCGACGGCACGCTGTCGGTCGAGATCAACAGCGCCGACACCGGCAACAACTGGGTCGAGATCGACCCGATGGGTTCGATCGGCATCGTCGACGACGCCACCGTCAACCGTGACGGCATCGGTGCCGTGGTCTCCTTCACGCCGTGGCACGGCAAGACCTCGATCCGACCCATCGAGGGCGGCTCGAGCTACTCCTCCCAGGACTCGCTGGCGGCCAACTTCGGTCTCGGCAGCGAGCACCGCGGCACCGTCGACATCCTGTGGCCCGGTGGCATCCACAACCGGCTGTACAACGTGATCCAGGGCGAGAAGCTCCTCTTCCCCGAGATCCCGTGCAGCCTCGACAACCCCAACCCGATCTCGTACATCCTGTGCCTGCGCGGCTCCCTCAACGACCTCGGCGACGCCGGCATCCTGAGCCACCGGCAGCGGGTTCGCTTCCTGTCGAGTGGTCTCCGGGCCTACTTCGAGCGGCCGTTCAACCACTGATCTCCGATCCGTCGGAGTCCAGGGCTCGTCCCTGGGCTCCGCGTGTCTGCTTTCGCCGCCCCGGCTCCGGCCCGGGCGGCGTTTTTTCGTTTGTGTAGGGGTCTCGTGGGGCGTCCGTCGATGCGGTCCGGGGAGGGGGGGAGGCGGCTCGGCCGGCCCGTGGATCGAGCTACCGGTGGCTCGAGGAAGCGGGAAGCTCAGCCCAGACCGGGGATCAAGTCGCCGCGCAGGTGAACGACGGCGCCGGCGGGGACCCACTCGAGGACCTCACCGGTCCAGGCGCCGTCGCCGGGCCCCGCCGCGTATCCCAGGCCACGCCACAGCCGCTCGGCGAAGCCGGGCATGACCGGCGCCGCCATCAGCCCCAGCACCTTGGCGGCGAGCAGCTCGAGAGCGAAGGCGGTGCGCTGCTCCTCGCCACGGGTCGAAACGCCTCGCCAGTGGCGCTCGCCGGCGGCGAAGCGGCGGGCTTCGCGTACCAGCTCGGCCATCGTCCGGGTGGCCCGTTGCGGCGAGAAGCCGGGCACCTGGTACGCCTCCTGCGCCTCCCCCAGGAGGGCCTGGAGCCGGTGATAGAAACGCCGGTGCTCCGACGTCCAGTCGCCGGTGGCCGGGACCTCACCGCCCTGGGCGTCCTCGAGGCGACGATCGAGGTCGTGGAGCCAGCCGAGCCAGCCCTCCCGCAGCTCACCGTTCTCGAGGGCGTGAAAGGTGTCGAGGGTGAAGTTGGTCTCCTGGCGCTCGGGGCAGGTGTGGGCGAGGAAGAAACGCACGGCGTCGAGAGGTTCCTGCCCCACCAGGTCCCGGCCGAGGATGCGATGGTCGCGGCTGGTCGAGAACTTGAGACCGTCGAGGCGATAGAACTCGTTGGTCACCAGCGCCGAGGGCAGCCGGATCTCCGGGTCGAAGGCCTTCCACAGAGCCGGCAGCAGAGCGGCGTAGTAGAAGCTGTTGTCGAAGCCGAAGAACTGGACGACGCGCGCATCGTCGGCCTTGAAGGCGCTCCGCCAACCGTCCTGCCAGCCGCCGTCGGGGCCGGTCAGATCCTGGAGATGCCGCGCGTAGGCGAAGTAGCGCGGCGCCATCTCGAGCCAGACGTAGATCCGCTGGTCCTCGTAGCCGGGCAACGGCACCTCGATCCCCCAATCCGCCGGATGGGTGACGGCCACGTCGGGCAGCCCATCGGCGAGCAGGCTCTCGACCAGCGCGTGGAGCCGCGGCGTCAGCGAGACGCTGCGGTAGTGCTCGCGCAGCACCGCGGCATGGCGGGACAGAGGGAAGATCAGCCGGCGATAGGGGCGTGTCGTCGGCTTCGAGCCACAGGCGGTACAGGTGGCGTCGGCCAGGTTGACGGCATCGTTGACCCGGCCACAGTCCTCGCAGGTGTTGCCCACCACGCCGCCGTCGCAATAGGGGCAGCGGCCGCCGATATGCGACTCGAAGAGATAGCTCTCGCAGGTCTCGCAATAGGGCGCCGGAGCCTCGCGTTCCTCGAGCTCGCCGCGTTCGTAGAGGCGCGAGAAGAACTCCTGGACCAGCTGGCGGTGGTACGGCGAGGCGTTGGGACGCGGAAAGACGGCGAGATCGATCCCCGCCGCCTCGAGGGTCTCGGTGATGGCGTCGGCGAAATGGTCCGCCGCCGCCTCGGGGCCGAGGCCCATGGACTGCCCTTGAGCCTTGACATAGATCGAGTTGTCGTCGGTGCCGCAGACGAAGCGCGCGTCGACGCCGCGCAGCCGTAGGAACCGGGTGTGGACATCGGCGCTCAGGTAAGGGCCGGCCAGGTGCCCCAGGTGCAGGTCGCCGTTGGGGGTCGGCGGCGCCGCCGTCACCATCACGCGCTTGACGGCCGGGGCGTCTCCCGCGGCCGCCTCGCCGGCCGTTTCGCCCTCGGACCATTGTCCGCGGTCTTCCCAGTAGACCGTCAGGAAGACCAGGTCCTCGCTCTCCGAGAGGTTGGTCAGCACGTGGTTGTCGAAGGGTCGGTGGAAGGTGACCGAACCGGGTTCGAGCACGCTGCTCTCGGCACCGATGGCCATCCGCCCACGGCCACGCAGGACGAAGAAGGTCTCGCACTCCTGGTGGGCGTGAGGCTTGGTCGACTCTCCCGGCGCCAGCACCGCCCAGGCGGCACCGAAGGGCGGGCTCACCACCCCCTCCCAGGGATAGAGCATCTGCAGATCCACGTTGTAGGCGTGGACGAAGGTCTCCGGGTCGAGGTGGCGGACCAGCATCAACGGGCTCCCGCGGGTCCCGGCAGCGCCGCCACCGGCTCCGCCGCGGCCTCCGCCAGCCGCGCCTCGAGGGAGCGCCAGATGTCCTGGGCGCGCATCGGCAAGAGCGAGAGCACCGTCTCGCTGATGCCGTGGGTGGCCTCGCAATAGCCCTGCAGATAGATCCGCGGTTTGAAGCCGTCGGCCGCAGCGATGCCGTAATCGCGCTCGACCCGGTACTCGCCGTCGGCTCGCTGCTCGAGGAAGGGCGCCAGCGGCTCGAGCAGCGGGTGCCGCGTTCCCCAGCGATACCCGGTGGCGACCACCAGGCCGTCCGCCTCGAGCACCTCGTCGCCCCCGCGGAGCATGTCCCGGACCTCGATGCACACACCCTGGCCCTCGCGGTATGCGCGCCGCACCTCGACGAAGG
>JAGQSE010000328.1 GCA_020439725.1 Acidobacteriota bacterium | reverse complement strand
TCGGTGACGGCAACAACATGGCTCATTCGCTGCTCTTCGGCGCCGCCAAGGTGGGGATGGACATCGCCATCGCCGGTCCCGAGGGCTACGAGTGCGCGCCCCACTACCTCGAGCTGGCCCAGCAGGATGCGGCGGCGGCGGGAACCCGGATCGAGATCACCCACGACCCGGTGGCGGCGGTGCGGGGTGCGTCGGCGGTCTACACCGACGTGTGGGCGTCGATGGGTCAGGAAGACGAGGCCAAGAAGCGGATCGCGGACTTCGAGGGCTACACCGTCGACGAAGCCCTGATGGCCCACGCCAAGCCCGAGGCGGTCTTCCTCCACTGTCTGCCCGCCCACCGGGGCGAGGAAGTGACGGCGGGAGTCGCCGACGGTCCCCAGAGCCGGATCTTCGACGAGGCGGAAAACCGGCTTCACGCGCAGAAAGCGGTGATGATCCACCTCATGGGTTGAGAGAATCGGCTCGTCCCGGCGGGGTGGAGGGGAGTGGAGCGCGCCGGCTCCGATCGCCGAGGCAACGGCAGCGCATGCAGCTCAAGACCAAGATCGACGGCGTCGAGGTCCACTTTCCGCTCACCGGAGAGCGGCTCAAGATCGGCCGCGGCGGTGACAACGACGTCGTCCTGTCGGACTTCTCGGTATCGCGGGCCCATGCCCTGGTGTTTCGCGAGCAGGACGCCTGGGCGGTACGTGACCTGGGCAGCACCAACGGCATCCGGCTCAACGGCGCGCCGGTCGAGGAGGCCCGTCTCAGCGACGGCGACGTGATCACCATCGGTGCCTTCGAGCTCGAGGCGGATCTGGGCGGCGAGCCCGTCACCGAGCGTTCGGGCACCGGTACGCTGGCCACCGGTATCCAGCCCGTCGCCAACGCCACCATCGTCCGTTCGCTGGCCGACTTCACCGCCCAATACGGTCTCGAGGGCGGGGTGATCGCCAGCGCCGAGACGACCCACCGCGAGGGGGTCGATGCCGGGCGCATCGTCGGTTTCCTCACCCGGCTCGCGGCGGCCTTGCTGCAAGCGGACTCGGTGGACCAGGTCCTCGAGCGGGTGATGGCGGTGGCCTTCGAGGCGTTGTCGGTGGAGCGGGGGTTCATCCTGCTCCAGGACGAGGCCGGCGAGGTCCGTTGCCAGCTGGCACGGTTCGGCAAGGTGACCGAGGTGCGGCCGCAGCGCGAGATCCCGGTGTCGAAGACGATCCTCGACACGATCATGGTCGAGCGCGTGGCGCTCTTGACCTTCGACGCCATGAGCGACCAGCGATGGGAGCGCGGCGAGTCGATCCGGATCCACCAGATCCGTGCCGCCATGAGCGTTCCGCTGTGGTCCGGCGAGCGGATCATCGGGGTGATGCAGGTCGACTCGCCGGCGCGGGTCGGAAGCTTCGACCAGCGGGACCTCGACTTCCTGACCGCCGTCGCCAACTACGCCGCGGTGGCGGTCGAGCGCCTCCACTACGCCGAGCGGGTCGAGCTCGAGCGTGCCTGGCGCGGGCGTCTCGAGCGCTATCACTCGCCGGCGGTGATCGAGGAAGTGATGCGGCGGGGGGAAGCGGCGGAGTCGGCGACCAAGCTGCGTGCCGCCGAAGTGACCGTGCTGTTCGCCGACCTGGTGGGTTTCACCGCTCTCGCCGAGCAGTTGCCACCGGAGGATCTGGCCGAGATTCTCGAGGGCTTCTTCACCTTCGCCGAGGAGGCGATCTTCGCCGCCGGCGGTACCCTCGACAAGTTCATCGGCGACTGCGTCATGGCCTTCTTCGGCGCTCCCATGGAGCAGGCGGATCATGCGTTCCGCGGCGTCAAGGCGGCGACGCAGCTGCTCGACCAGGTCGACCGCTGGAACCACCGCCGGCGTGATCTCGCCCAGCCGCCGCTGGTGGTGCGGGTGGCGGTCAACAGCGGACCCGTGGTGGTGGGGGACATCGGCTCGAACCGGCGCGTCGACTACACGGTGCTCGGCAACACGGTGAACGTCGCGGCGCGCCTCGAGGAGCAGGCCGCGGCCGGTGGCGAGATCGTCATCGGGTCCGAAACCCAGCGGCTCCTCGCGGGCAGGATCCCGACCCAGGCTCTCGACGAGATTCGACTGCGCGGCCTGCGGCTCGCGGTTCGCCCGCACCGGGTGGTGCGGGACGTGGTCTGAGGTCGGTGATCAGCCGCGGCTGAGCGCGGCGACGAGGGCGCGCCAGGCGAGACCGCGATGGCCGAGGGCGTCCTTCCGCCGTTCGGGCATCTCGGCGTAGGTGCGCTCGTCGCGCTCGGGCACGAAGATCGGATCCCAGCCAAAGCCGGCGTCCCCCCGAGGCCCCTCGGTGATGCGGCCGCGGACGGAACCCTCGGCCAGGACCCGCCGGCGTCCGTCGTCCCAGCACAGGAGGCACCGGGCTGTGGCGTCGACCGGGCCGAGACGGTGGACCGCGCGCGCGATGCCCACGGCGCCCAGGGCTTCGAGCATCCATTTCACCAGCGGCCCTGGAAAACCCGAGAAGGCGTCGAGCTCGAGAGCGACGTCCTCGACCACGACCGCCCGCCCCAGCCCGGCGGCGCGGGCGGCATCCGCCTTGGCGGCGATCACCGTTTCGAGGTCGAGGCTCTGGATCTCGGGCAGATCGAGGGCATGGCTCTCGAGCCCCTCGCCGACCAGCCTTCGCGCCTCGTCGAGCTTGTGGCGGTTGCCGGTGACCAGGACGGAGCCGGCGAGGGCGCCGCCCTCGAGGCTGGCGCCGCGGACCGCCAGCCGTTCGAGGAGGTCTCGGTGGAGCGCTTCGACGTCATTCCGAAGCTCTTCGAGACCGCGGTCGTTGTCGAGGATCAGGTCGGCGCGCCGCCGGCGGAGCTCGCCGTCCCCCTGGGCGGCGAGACGAGCCCGCGCCGAGTCCTCGTCGAGCCCGCGAGCGACCGCTCGCTCGAGGCGGAGCTCCGGATCGGCTTCGACGCTGACCACCAGGTCGAACTCGTCGGCCCGGCCGGCTTCGACGAGGAGCGTGGCCTCGTAGACCCAGATCCCCTCGGCATGGCCCGAGAGCTCGGCGAAGCGCCGCCGGACGAGGGGATGGACCACCGCCTCGAGACGGCCGCGGGCCTCGGCGTCGCCGAACACCCGCTCGGCGACCCTGGGCCGGTCGACGGCACCCTCGGCATCGAGGAACGTCTCGCCGAACAGCTCCGCCACTGCCCGCGCCCCCTCACCGCCGGGGCGGTAGAGCTCGGCCACCAGGCGGTCGGCGTCCAAGACCGTGCAGCCGAGCTCCGCCAGCCAACGGGCCACCGTCGACTTGCCGCTGGCGAGGCCGCCGGTCAGCCCCACCAGGACGGCAGGGCTCAAGCGCGTTCCCCGAGTCCCTGCCGCCGGCGGCTCGCCGTCAAGGTGTTGGCGATGACCATGGCGACGGTCAGCGGACCGACACCGCCCGGAACTGGGGTGATCGCCGAGGCCTTCTCTGCCGCCGCGGTGTAGTCGACGTCGCCGACCAGCACAGCGCCTCGTCGGGCCAGCGTGTCGAGACGCTTCTCGTTGCCTGGGTAGAGCTTCTCGACCAGTGCGCGGTCGTCGACGCGGTTCATGCCGACGTCGACCACCACCGCGCCCTCGGCGACGAAGTCGGCGGTGATCATCGCCGCGCGGCCGATGGCGGCCACCAGGATGTCGGCTTCGCGGCACACGGCGGGCAGGTCCTTGGTACGCGAGTGACACACGGTGACCGTGCAGTTCTCACGCAGCAGCAATCCGGCCATGGGCTTGCCGACGATCAGGCTGCGGCCGACGACCACCGCGCGGCGGCCCGACAGGGGAACGTCGTAGCGGTGGAGCATCTCGATGATGCCCGCCGGGGTGGCCGGGACGAAGCCAGGCTCGTCCGCCCACAAGCGACCGACGTTGACCGGGTGGAACCCGTCCACGTCCTTGGCCGGATCGA
>JAGQSE010000327.1 GCA_020439725.1 Acidobacteriota bacterium | reverse complement strand
ACATCCACCAGCATCGGATGAGGAGCCTCTACGACAGGTTTCATCCGCGAGCTTGAGGCGTCGGAGCGCAGCGCTTTGGCTCCGACAGCGCGGTCGGGAGGGCACTTCAGACAGGTCCCCGTCGTCAGCTAGGCCTCTGCTCGGCGGGGGAGGCGCCGCGGCCGTGGCAGAATGACCGGGTAGAGGCTGCTCTCCGCCACACCTGCCGAGCCAGCGGCGAGCAGCACCGTGGCTCAGGACCCCGCCTGCCGAACAGGAGACCACCGAGGCATGGTCGCCGTCCTTCCCTTGCCCGCCATCGAACGCCCCGCGGTCCTGGTCATCTTCCTGCTCACCTACTTCGGGATCGCGGTGGGTAGGGTTCCGGGCCTCAAGCTCGACCGCACCGGCATCGTCCTTCTTGGTGCCATCGCCATGCTCGTGCTCGGTGGCTTTACGACTCCGGAGGTCATCGGCTTCGTCAATTGGCCGACGATCCTGCTGCTCTTCGGCTTCTTCGTCCTCTCGGCCCAGCTGCGGCTCTCCGGGTTCTTCGACCGGGTCGCCGCGAGGATCGCCGCCGGCTTGGCGCACCCGGCGCGCTTTCTCCTGGTCTTGATGCTCACCACGGCCGGGTTGTCGGCGTTCCTCAACCACGACATCGTCTGTTTCGTCTTCGCACCGGTCGTCGCGACGGCGCTGCTCCGTCGAGGGCTCGACCCGGTTCCGTTTCTCGTCGCCCTCGCCATCGCCAGCAACATCGGGGCGGCGGCGACGCTGGTGGGCAATCCGCAGGGGATGCTCATCGCCCAGGTGGCCGGTCTCGGTTTTGGCCGCTACGTGGTGTGGGCCCTGGTGCCGGTGGTGGTGGCGCTCGCCGCCGCCTACGCGATCCTGTGGGCGCTCTCGCACCGCCGTTGGGACCTGGAGACCGGTATCGCCCCGCCACCGGCCGTGAGCCAAGAACCCTACGATCGCGCTCATACGATCAAGGGGCTCGTGATCCTGGGCCTGGTCATCGCCCTCTTCTTCACGTCGTTGCCCAAGGAGCTCGTCGCTCTCACCGCCGCCGCCATCCACTTGGCCAGCCCACGCTTCCGGACCGGAGAGCTGCTCCGGCTCGTCGACTGGTCGATCCTCGTCCTCTTCATGTCTCTCTTCGTCGTCACCGGCGCCTTCGAAGCCACCGGTTATGGCATGGACGCGGTGCGATGGCTGACCCACGCCGGGCTCGACCTGCGATCACCGACGACCTTGGCGGTGGTCACGGCGGGGCTGTCGAACCTGGTCAACAACTCGGCGGCGGTCATGCTGTTGCTCGAGGTGCCCGGCGTCTCGCAGCCGCCGGCGGCGTACGTCTTGAGCCTCGCCAACAGCTTCGGTGGCAGCCTGCTCATCGTCGGCAGCGTCTCGAACATCATCGTGGTGCAACAGGCGCGGGAGCTCGGCATCCAGGTTTCGTTTCGTGACTTCGCACGGCTGAGCGTGCCGGTCACGGTCGCGGCGCTGGCAGGCTTGATCGGCTGGGTGATGCTGGTCGGCTGAGACCGTTCGAACCGGTTGCTCCAGCTCGGCACGGTGGCTTGACTCCTCGTTTCGGAGGGCGAGACCAGGGCGCCTCCTCGGCGGCGGGCCGACGCGAGGCAAACGAAGACCGCGCCTCGGTCGTAGAATAGGGAGATGGCGAGTGGTTTCCTTCCTTCGCTGCGCCCCCGGCGCGGATCGGTCTCGGCGTGCCGAGGCCGGCTGGTCCTGTGCGCCGGGTTGCTGCTGGCCGCGGCGTGGGTTGCATCCCCGGCGCGGGCCGAGCTGGTCGTTTTGACCGACGGTGATTTCTTCAAGGTCTCCGCCTACCAGCTCGATGGCGAGCGCATGCGGCTCGACCTGCTCCATGGCGGCCGGGTGACGTTGCCGCTGTCGCGCATCGAGCGCGTCGTCGACGACGAGATCGTCGTGGTGGAGGACCTGCCCGTCGAGGAGCCGGGGCTCGAGCTGGCGTTCCGCGAGGGGCAGCCGGTGCCCGACACACCCTTCGGCCAGCTGCTCTACGAAGCCGGCCGCAAGCACGGGGTCAACCCGTGGCTGGTCGCGGCGGTGGTGCGAGCCGAGTCGGCCTTCAACCCGCGGGCGCTTTCGCCCAAGGGGGCCCGTGGCCTGATGCAGTTGATGCCCGCCACCGCCGAGCGCTTCGGCGTCTCGGATAACGACCTCTTCGACCCGGCGCGGAACATCGAAGCGGGGGTGCGCTACCTGGGCTGGCTCCTCGAGCGTTTCGGCGACGACCTGCCGAGCGTTCTGGCCTCGTACAACGCCGGCGAGGGCGCCGTGGCACGCTACGGCGGCGTCCCGCCCTACCGCGAGACCCGCGAGTACATCCGGCGGATCTACCGCACCCTCGGTCTGCCGGCGGAGGAGCTGGCGGCGCTCTTCTGACCGCCGGCCGACCCTCTCTCTTTCGGAACCGGCTCGATCAGCCGCAGGCGGTCCCCCATTGGGGATGGTCGAGGACGAAGCCCTCGTGGGGGTCGTAGTCGAGGACCGCGCCGTCGAGCTCCCGGGCCGCCATACGGTCGAGGAGCAGCGTGACGGGGCCGAGCTCGAGGCGCAGGTCGTCGTCGTAGGCCCTCCCCGCCGGAGCGAGTCGGAACCCCATGGCACCGCAGCCACCGGCAAAGGCGATGCGCAGCGCTTGTCCCGGTGCCAGGTCGCGCAGAGCCGCTTCGGTGGCGGCTGGGGAGAGCGTCATGTTCATGGGGCGAGAGCCTACCAGGAGCCGGCCGCCAGTGGCGCGACGGGCGCGCCCGTGACGGCGGCCGCAGCGGGTGTGGAGGATCTGTGACAAAGCCGCGGACCCTCTGCTAGCATGCTGCCGGTCCCTGGATGCGAAGGGTCCTGCCGGCGCCCACCGGAGCGGTCCCGAGGCTCTCCAAGCCGCCCCCCGACCACCGAAATGCGGCGACTCCTAGAACCCCCACCCAGCGTTCTTGATCAACCCCCGACGATCCGCCGGCCATGCGGATCGTCGAAAGCCGTGCGATCGTGGAGCCCCGAGGACCCCTTCGGAGCGTGGATCCGGCGCGGGAGGTAAGGCGAGCATGACGACCGACGTTTCCGATACGAAGGCCGGTGAACCGGCCGAAAGCCTGCAGCTCGACGAGGTGGTGATCCGCTTCGCCGGCGACTCGGGCGACGGCATGCAGGTGACCGGTTCGCAGTTCTCCAACACGTCGGCGCTGTTCGGCAACGACCTCTCGACGCTGCCGGATTTCCCCGCGGAGATCCGGGCGCCTGCCGGCACCCTGCCCGGGGTCTCCGCGTTCCAGGTGCGGATCGCCGACTACGACATCCACACCCCCGGTGACGCCCCCGACGTCCTGGTGGCGATGAACCCGGCGGCGCTCAAGAAGAACATCGGCGATCTGAAGGCCAACGGCGTCGTCATCGTCAACACCGACGAGTTCGTCGACCGCAACCTCAAGAAGGCCGGGTACGAGAGCGATCCCCTCGAGGACGGCTCCCTCGCCGGCTTCCGGGTCTTCCGCGCCGACCTGACGACCATGACCCGGCGCACCCTCGAGGACACCGAGCTCGACACCAAGAGCAAGGATCGGTGCAAGAACTTCTTCGCGCTGGGGATGGTCTACTGGCTGTTCAGCCGGCCCCTCGACAACACCGAGGCCTGGCTCAAGAGGAAGTTCGCCAAGAAACCCGAGCTGGCAGACGCCAACGTCCGCGTGCTCAAGGCCGGCTGGAACTTCTGCGACATCACCCAGCTCTTCCAGGTGCGCTACGAGGTCCACAGCGCCGAGCTGGCGCCGGGCATCTATCGCAACATCAACGGCAACTCGGCGCTGGCCCTGGGCTTCGTCGCCGCCAGCCGGCGGAGCGGTTTGCCGCTCTTCCTCGGCGCCTACCCGATCACCCCGGCCAGCGAGCTCCTGCACCAGCTGGCCGGCTACAAGAGCTACGGCGTCACCACCTTCCAGGCCGAGGACGAGATCGCCGCGGTCTGCGCCACCATCGGCGCCTCCTTCGGTGGCTCGCTGGCGATCACCGCGTCGAGCGGTCCCGGCATCGCGCTCAAGGGTGAGGCCATGAACCTGGCGGTGATGGTCGAGCTGCCGCTGGTGGTGGTCGACGTGCAGCGCGCCGGCCCCTCGACGGGCATGCCCACCAAGACCGAGCAG
>JAGQSE010000326.1 GCA_020439725.1 Acidobacteriota bacterium | reverse complement strand
GCCGCGCGCAGCGCCGTGGCCGGTGGCTCGCCGTCCTGCCAAAGGTGGCGGTAGAAGCGTCGCATCAGCTCCTCGGTGGCCCGGTCGTCGACCTGCCACAAGCTGGCGAGCACCCGCGATCCGCCAGCGTGGAAGAAGCCGCGTACCAGCCCCACCAGGCCCTCGCCCCGGAGCCGGCGACCGAGGGCCGTCTCGCAGCCCGAGAGGACCACCAGGTCGGCGGACAGCTCGAGGTCGTAGACGTCGCGAAGACCGAGGAAGCCGTTCCTCGCCTCGCCGTGGGGGCCGACCCGCGACAGCATCAACCCCGAGGCCGACGGGTGCTCGGTGTCGAGGATGCCGTGGGTCGCGAAGTGGACGAAACGGTAGCCGTCGAGGCGCCCGGCCAGAACCGTGTCGCGGCTGGCGTCGAAGTCGAGGGCGGCGAAGGTCGGTGCCGGCGCGGCCAGCGCGAGGAGCTCCTGGGCCTCCCGCCGGGTGGCCGGCAGCCGCTCGAGGGTGCTGCTCCAGCCGGGGGACGCGCCGCGGCCCGAGGGCGATCGAGCGGCGGGGAAGTCGGGATCGGGGGTGACGCGAGGGTCCTCCGCGCTGAAGACCGGATCCGCGACGACGGCGAAGCGTCCCGCGGCAGGGGCCCTCCGGCGGCCCTTGGCGCGCAGCTGTGCGAGCACCGAGGCGGAGGGGGCCGACAGCAGCTCGTGGCGATCGACCAGGAGCTCGTCGCCCGAGGCGAGGCCGGCGACGAGCCCGGGGAGCGGCAGCGCCGCGAACGGCAGGTAGGCCAGGGCGCCGTCGGCGACCACCACCAGGCGCGGCGCGTCGAGGCGGTCGGCGACGGGACCGAGGAGCGTGCGCGCGAGCTCGGTGGCACGGACGGCCTCCGCGGCGCGCTCCGCCGGGTCGAAGTCGGCCAGGTCCCGGCGGACCTCGAGGGCGGCGCGTTCGAGGTCGGCTCGGGGCGGCAGCTCGAAGCTCGAGACCTCGGCCCGGGAGACCCGCCAACCGAAGCTCCGTTCGCGCCCGAGGACGAAGCTGAGGAGCACCGTGTCCGGGTCGAGCAGCGCCTGGACCTCGGTGCTGGTCAGCGATCGGGGGTGGGCCAGGGTGGCGAAGTCGGGGCTCAGCTGCCGGATACGCGCCTCGGCGCGGTCGAGGCCGCGGAGGACCTCCTCGCGTTCGTCCTCGAGCTCGGTGCGCCGCCGGCTGCCGGGGGCCTCGGCCGCCAGCCGGTCGGTCTTGGCGCCGAGCCGCTGGAGCAGCTCGCGGCGCTCGGCCAGGAGCGGCGCGGGGACGTCGCGGGCGAGCTCCACCCGGTTCTCCGCCAGGAGCTCCGCCAGGGTCCGCGCCCGGGCGCGTTCGGCGAGATCGAAGGCCCGGCGGTCGAAACCCTGGTCCGGCTGGCGCCGGTGAGCCTCCATCAAAAGCTCGATGCGCAGCTCATAGGCGTCCTGGAGCACGCTCGAGAAGGCGGCGCGGAGGTCGGGGTTGAGCACCCGGCTGCGCAGCGTCTCGACCCGGTCGACGGCCCGCTCGGCGCGGGTCATGGCGGCTTGCGGGCGGCCCTGCCGGCGCTCGACGTCCGCCAGGTCATGGAGCGCTCGCGCCTGCCCGACCGCGTCGCCGCCGCTCTCGAAGAGCTCGAGGGCCCGCTCCAGGTCCTCCGCCGCTTCGCCGAGGCGATTCACCTCGGCGAGGAGGGCGCCGAGACGGGCCAGCACCAGCGCCTCGTTGGCGCGATCACCGGTGTCGCGAAACAGCGCCAGGGCCTTCTCGAACCGGGGCCGGGCTTCGCCGCGGTGGCCCAGGTCGTCGAGGACCTCGGCTTCGCGGCTCAGGGCCAGCCCCTGGCCACGGCGGTCGTCGGCGTTCCGCCACAGCTCGAAGGCCCGGCGGTGGAGCTCGAGAGCCCGTTGGGAGTTTCCCGAGCGCGCTTCGAGGCGCCCGAGATCGCTCAGCGTATAGGCCTCGCCGGTCGCGTCGCCGGCCCGCCGGCGCAGCACCAGCGCGTCTTCGAAGGCCTCCCGGGCGCGTTCGGGCTCGCCCAACGTGTCGTAGACCTGGCCCAGGTTGTTGAGGGTGCGGGCCTGCCAGCGGACGTCCTCGATGCGGCGGAAGATCTCGAGCGCTTCGCCGAAGCGCAGCAACGCCTCCTCGGGCTCGCCGGAGGCCAGGAGCAAGTCGGCGAGGTTGTTGAGGGCGCGGGCTTCGGTGGCGGGATCGCCACCGGCCCGGGCCAGCTCGACACCTCGCTCGAGCTCGCGCCGCGCCGCCGAGGGTTCGCCGAGCAGACGGTAGGCATGACCGGCGCTGGCGCGGGCGGCGCTCTCGAGCTCGCGGGAGCGGACGGCCACCAGCTGCGGCAGGACCTCGCGATAGCAGGCGACCCCCGCACGGAGCTGCCCTTCGGTGAGGTCGAGGAGGCAGAGGTTGGCGCGCGCCGCCGCCTCGCCGTAGGGGTGGCGCGCCCGGCGGTGAAGCTCCGCCGCGCGCGTAAAGAGCTCGCGGGCTGCCGCGGGCTCCCCGAGCAGCCAGCGGTCGAGCCCGAGCTCGTTGGCGGTGGCGGCCTCGAAGGTCGTGTCGCCCACCGCGCGCCAGCGCGGCAGCGCCTGCTCCGCCAGGTCGAGGGCGCTCCGCGCGTCGCCGAGGAGCCGCGCGAGGACGGCGGCGGAGTAGAGCGCCTGGGCGCTCCGCCGCCGGGACCCGAGGCGATCCCAGAGCCGCGCGGCGAGGACCTGGTCCGACAGCGCCTGGCGCTCCATCCCGGCGCTGCCGGCGAAGTAGGCCTCTCCGGCCCGCGTGCTGACGCGCGCCGCGGCGATTTCCGGGGCGCCGGCGGCAAGGCGCTCGAGGGACACGCGGTAGCGGCCGGCGGGGGCGCCGGCCTCGCGGCCATGGATCTCGAGACGAAGACCCTCGGCGGGGCCGTCGAGGAGCAGCAGCTCCGAGCCGCTGCGATCGAGGGGGGCGTCGACGGCGGTGACGGCGGCGCCGGCGTCGGTCCAGACCTCGAGGGTGAGGTCGATGCCCAGCTGCTCGACCTCGATCAGCAGGCTCTCGCCGCGGCCCAGGTCGAGGCGGTAGGCGGCGGTGGCGCCGGCTTCGAGGGCGGCGGTGAGGGGCTTCCCGGTGTCGAGCCGGCGAGCCTCAGGCACGCCGGCTGCGGGTGTTTCCGCCGTCGCGGGCGGTGCGGCGAGGAGGATCGCCAGCAGCAGCGGGGCCGTGGCTGCGAGCCGTCGGGCCGCCGGGCCGGGTGTCCGTCCTGGGGCCGCGGGGACCTGTCTTGAGATCGAAGGTGGATGGGAAAAAAAGAAAACTATGGACTGGAGCCTCGTTGTGCTGTATGGTCTCGCGAAATCGGGCCCACCCAGTGGTTCGCAAGCTACTCCTCCCCGCAAGAAGCGACTAAGTTTCATCCCTGTCCCTTCCCGAGCTCGAGTCGAGTATCACCGCTACCCTTGGTCCGGGGCCCGCGATCGAAAACAGGCCGGAATCATAGCCGGCGCAGAACCAAGGTTCACCCAGCAGGTGAGCCAGGAGACTCGAGACATGTCGAAGCGAATCTATGTTGGCAACCTCCCCTTCACGATGCGTGAGGAAGAGCTCAACGACCTCTTCGCAGAGTATGGGACCGTGACCTCCGTGCACATGGTCACCGATCGCGAGACGGGCCGCCCCCGCGGTTTCGCCTTCGTCGAGATGGAGGATGGTGCCGACGAGGCCATTGACGCCCTCCATCAGACGGATGTCGGCGGTCGCAGCCTGACCGTCAACGAGGCGCGTCCGCGGACCGAGAACCGTCCCCGCCGCAAGGCCTGGTAAGAACGGTCCCAGGGCCCAAAAGGCCGGCCCGATCCCGGGACCGGTGAGCTCCGACTGGCAAACGACCCGCCGCGCTTCGAGCGCCGGCGGGTCGTCGTGTATTGGGGTTGGGGTGGGGTCAGGCGGCGGTCTTCGAGCGGCGGAGGTCGCCGAAGGAGATCAATCGGTGGGCGTCCTCGTCCCACAGGGACAGCGTCAGGAGCCCCCAAGTGTCGCGGATGCGCAGCCGGGTGGCCTGCTGGAGCTCGGGCACCGCCGCCAGGCACTCGGGCAGCCGGTAGTTGGGGATGGCGCTGCTCAGGTGGTGGATGTGGTGCAGGCCGATGTGCGCGGTCAGCCACTGGAGCGGCCGCGGCAGGATCAGATGCGAGCTGCCCTTGAGCGAGGCCTCGACGTGGTCCCAATCGTCGCTGCGATGCCAGTAGGTCTCTTCGAACTGGTGCTGGACGTAGAACAGCCAGACCCCCGCCGAGGTGGTCAGGGCCAGCACCGGCAGGTGCACCAGGAGCACGGTCTTGACCCCCAGCGCCCAGATCGCCGCTCCGAACAGCAGGACCAGCGCCAGGTTGGTCCACCAGACGCTCGCCCAGGCGTCCTTCCAGCTGCGCGGGATGTCCCACGGATAGCGGTGCTTGATGACGAAATGGAAGAGCGGTCCGATGCCCAGCAGCACCAGCGGGTTGCGGTAGAGGCGATAGGCCAGGCGCTTGCCCCGCGGCAGGGCTTCGTACTCGGCGCGGGTCAGCGTGTCGATGTCCCCGAAGCCGCGGAAGTCCAGGTTGCCCGCGTGCGCATGGTGGTGCGCGTGGGTCCGCCGCCAGTACTGGTAGGGGATCAGGGTCAGGACGCCGATGGCGAAGCCGACGCCGTCACGGGCCTTGCGCGACCGGAAGTAGGAGCCGTGGCCGCAGTCGTGCTGGATCATGAACAGCCGCATCAGGAAGCCGGCGGTGGGCACGGCGAGGAGGAGCGTCAGCCAGTAGCCGACGCCCAGGCTCCACACCATGGCGGCCCAGGAGAGCGCGAAGAGCGCCGCCGTCAGGCTGACCTGGATCACCGAGCGCCGGGTGTCCGCACCCCGGAAGGGCGCGACCCAGCGGCGCCAGGCACCCGGGTCGGAGGTGGTCGGCGGTGCGGCGGTGAGCTCGGGGGCGAGGCGCGAAGGTTCGGCCATGGTCGAGGGCTCTCGGGGGTGGTGGTTTCGAAGGTGACGCGACTCGGGGAGCTCGCGGGGACCGCCAGCAAGGGGTGGGAGGCGGGGCCCCCGTTCACGGCGTGGGCGCAAGGTACCACAGCTCGAGCCCCGGGTGACGGATGAGCTCGTCCTTGTCGCCTCGGCTACACTCGTCGGCGCCCCGGAGGTCGCGCCGAGAGCCTACCGGACCCCGGGGCCGATCTTCCAGGAGACAGCCATGACCGCCCGACACCCCGCCGATCTAGAGCTCCGATCCGCCACCGCGGACGACGTCGAGCTGATCCATCGTCTGATCCTCGAGCTCGCCGAGTACGAGAAGAGGCCCGGCGAGGCCGTGGTCACCGCCCTCGACCTCCACCGGACGCTGTTCGGTCCGCGACCCTATGCCGAGGTGATCCTCGCGCGCTATCGCGGTGAACTGGCGGGCTTCGCCCTCTTCTTCCACAACTTCTCGACCTTCCAGGGGCAGCCAGGGATCTACCTCGAGGACCTCTACGTCCGCGAGGCCCATCGGCGGTTCGGCGTCGGCAAGGCGTTGATGGCGCGGCTCGCGGAGCTGGCGGTGGAGCGCGGCTGTGGGCGTCTCGATTGGACGGTCCTCGACTGGAACCAGGGCGCCATCGACTTCTATCACCGTCTCGGTGCGCGAGCTTTCGACGAGTGGCGCCACTTCCGGCTGACCGGGGACGCGCTCACCAGCCTTGCCGCGGGAGCTCAGGAGAAAGCGTCGAGGTAGCTGCGCAGCTCGCGGTAGACGCTGTCCTGGCCCCGCGGCGGCAGGTGCTCCCGGGCTTCTTCGAGCCACGGCGGGAGGCTCGGCTGGATCGCGGCGATGGCAGATTCGAGGTCGCCGCGGGTCAGCGGCTGGGGACGACCCTGGTCGAGGCTGCGGCGGAGCACGTCGTCCAAGGCGCGGTCCACCACCCGTTTCAGGTCGAGGAAAGAGTAGCCTTCGGTGGCGCCCGCCAAGGTCGGCAGGTCGAGGTTGCCCTGGGGCTTGCCGGCGCACAAGCGGCGCAGGAAGTCGAGACGGTCGGCGCGGGTTGGGGGACCTAGGAAGAGCACCCGGTCGAAGGCGCCGGGGGCCAGGAGGTCCGGATCCGCGTCCCAGGGTGCGCTGGTCGCCACCAGCACCAGGAGGCTGTCGTTGGCCGCCGGGTCGCGGAGCTCGTGGAGCAGCTGGCGGCTCACCGGCCGGTCGGTGCCCGCGGTCTCGACGTCGTCGAAGAAGAGCACCGAGGGGCTCATGTCTCGCGCCTGCTCGAAGATCTCGTGGAGCATCCGTCCGCTCTGCGTCTGCCATTGATCCACCAGGTCATGGATGTGGACCGCCAGGAAGGGGGCCAGCACCTCGCCCGCCACCGCGCGGGCGAGGTAGGTCTTGCCACAACCCGGTGGGCCGAACATCAGCAACCGGCCGCCGAGGCTCTTCTCGTAGGCCCGGTAGTGCTGGCGGTTGTTGAGGGGGTGGACGAGCATCGCGTTGAGCTCCTGCTTGACCGCCTCGAGACCGCTGACGTGCTGGAAGGTGATGCGAGGATGCGCCGCGAAGAGCCGCCGCAGACGGTGCGTGTAGGCCTCCGCCGGCGAAATCTCGAGGTCGAGCTCGGAGATCGGTTCGGCATCGGGGGCCGACGCCCCCGAGGGGCGGGTCTCGTCGCCGTCGTCAGCGGCCGGAGGGGAGGGCTCGGAGCGGATCGCCGCCAGACCGAGCTCCGAGGCCAGGTCCGGATCGACCGCTTCCGGATCGGTGGCGATGGCCTTGCGGTACTCGCGGACCGCGCGTTCGACGCTACCCAGGGCGAGGAGCAGCCGGGCGTAGAGGATGTAGGCCTTGGCCGGACGGTCCGACTCCCGGATCACTTGCTTGACCAGCAGCAGGGCCGTCGAGTTCTGCCCCTGGCTGTGGAGCGCCCGCGCCAGACCGAGCTTCGACGGCGCGTCGAGATCGTCGAGATCGATGGCCTTGCGGAACTCGGTTTCCGCCTGGCGGGCGTAGCCGCGGTTGAGCAGCATCTCGGCGAAATGGCGGCGCAAAGGACCGCTTTCCGGTGAAAGCTCCACCGCTTGGCGCAAGGCGTCGAGGACTTCGTCTTGGAACTCCATGGTCGCGAGGCGTTCATGCTAAGGAGGGGCCCCGGGGGAGTCAAGGAGACGGTGCCACCCGCGGTCTCGGTCGTCGATATCAGCCCGCCGCGAGGTATCTTGAGGTGTCCGGGCGCGACGCCGTGGGGCTCGTGGATTTCGGGCAGCCAGAGGAGCGAAACTACCCAAGGAGGAGCGACTGTGCCTCATTCCGAGCGGCATCGTACGCAGCGTATCGGTTGGCTGCGAGCGGCGGTCCTGGGGGCCAACGACGGCATCGTGTCGACGGCGAGCCTGATCATCGGCGTGGCGGCAGCGGGAACCAGCCAGGAAGGGTTT
>JAGQSE010000325.1 GCA_020439725.1 Acidobacteriota bacterium | reverse complement strand
ACCGCGATGTCGGACGTCGCGGCCGGCGTCTTGGGGGTTCGGGTCTCGGGGCTCATGGGGTGGCCTCCCGCGACCGGTGACCGGGAGCGTCTAGACTCTGGCCATGGTCGACCCCGTACTCATGGCCGAAGCCAAGGCGCCCTTCTTCAGCATCGTCGTCCCGACCTACCGTCGAGCGCATCTCCTGGGCCGGGCCCTCGACAGCGTCTCGTCGCAGGGTTGGCGGGACTTCGAGGTCGTGATCGTCGACGACGGTGCCAACGCCGCCAGCCGGGACCTGGTGGCGATGCGGACGGATCCACGGCTCCGCTATCTGCCGCAGGCTCGGCCCGGTGGCGCGGCGGCGGCGCGCAACGCCGGGATCTCCGTCGCTCGCGGTCACTGGGTCCTGTTCCTCGACGATGACGACGAGCTGCTCCCGGGGAGTCTCGAGACGGTGGCCCGCCGGTTGACCGCCGCGGACCCGCCCGTCGGGTTCTTGTGGTGCGGCGTTCGCATGGTCCGCGACACTCCCGAGGGCGAGGTCCTGCTCGAGGAGCGGCTGTGGGGCGAGCACTTCGACCGGTCGCCGCAGGATCCACCCCTCGACCCGCGACAGCGGCGGCGCGCCGAGTACGACGCCATCCGCATCGGCACGGGCTTTGGGCTCACGGTACGTCGCGACCTGCTGCTCGAGCTCGGGAGCTTCGACACCAGCCTGCGCGTGGCGGAAGAGACGGACCTGGTCCTCCGGCTCCTCGACGCGCGGGTTCCCTTCGACGCCGTCCGCGACGCCCAGGTGCTCATCCATCGCGTTGCGGGAGGCAGCCTGAGCGATACCAGCCCCGCGGCCGAGCGCATCGCGTCGGTGGAGCGAGTGGTCGAGCGGAACCGCGCCGTTCTGCGCCGGCGGCCTCATCTCGAGGCCAAGATGTGGGAGACCCTCGGCCGCGAATACGCTCGGGCCGGTGACGCCCCGGCCGCCTGGCGCACGGCGGGACGGCTGCTGCGGCATCACCCGACCACGGTCCACGCCTGGCGCATGGTGCTGCGGGCGATCTACGGCCGTCGCGGTTGACGACGGCGGGTGCCAGGCGCACGGGGCCGTCATAGCTTCTCCAAGATGGCGTCGCCTTCTTCGTCGCTCCAGCCGAAGGCGGCGAAACCGTCGTCTTCCGCGTCTTCGGCCGCCCCTTCACCCTCGTCCCCGGGAGCCGCCTCCGGCGCGGCTGCCAGCGGCCGCGCCGCCGCCGCCAGCTCGCCGAGGGTCTGGTGCTGGAAGACCTGAGCGGTGGCGACCGCGAGACCCGCCTCGCGGGCCTGGAAGACCATCTGGACGGCCAGGATCGAGTCGCCCCCGAGGGCGAAGAAGTTGTCGAGCACACCGACCTGCTGCACTCTGAGCAGCGCGCTCCAGATCGCCGCCAGCCGAGCCTCCTCGGTGGTGCGCGGCTCGACGTAAGGCTGCTCGAGGTCGGGACGCTCGCCTTCCGGCGCGGGCAACGAGCGACGGTCGATCTTGCCGCTGGCGGTCCGCGGCAGCGCGTCGAGGAAGAGGAAGAGCGAGGGCACCAGGTGGGCCGGCAGCCGCTCGCCCAGCCAGCCGCGCAGGCTTTCCACCGAGAGGGCGCCGTCGGCGCCGCCCTCGGCCACCACGTAGGCGACCAGGCGCAACCGGTCCCGTGTTCCGGCGGTGTGGACCACCGCCTCCCGCAGGTCCGGGTGGCGTCCGAGGACCGCTTCGATCTCCCCCAGCTCGATGCGGAAGCCGCGCACCTTAACCTGGTGGTCGGTGCGACCGAGGAAGACCAGGCGGCCGTCGGGAAGCCAGCGGAGCAGGTCGCCGACCCGATAGAGGCGCGCCCCGGGCTGGTCCGCGAAGGGGTTCGGGAGGAAGCGCGACGCGGTGAGGCCGGGCCGACCGACATAGCCCCTGGCCACCCCGGCGCCGCCGATATACGCCTCCCCGGGCACCCCGATCCCCGCCGGCCGCAAGCGTGCATCGAGGACGTGGACCTGGGTGTTGGCGATGGGCCGGCCGAGCGTGATGGGGCCGCCGCTGACCACCTGCCCGACCGTCGACCAGACGGTGGTCTCGGTGGGCCCGTAGAGGTTCCAGAGCTCGCCTTGGGTCTCGCCCAGGGCCTGTGCCAGGTCTTCGGGCAGCGCTTCACCGCCGGTCAGGACCCGCAGCCCGGGCCGCGGCCGCCAACCGATCTCGGCCAGCATGCGCCAGGTGCTCGGCGTGGCCTGGGCGACGGTCACCCGGGGGCCGTCGAGGCGCTTGCCCAGGGCGAGGGCGTCGCCGGCGGTGGCGGCGTCGCAGATTTCCACCTCGGCGCCGACCCAGATCGGCAGGAAGAGCTCGAGCACCGCGATGTCGAAGGAGGGGCTGGTCACCGCGAGCACCCGGTCCGCGGGCTCGAGCCCGGGGACCCGCGCCATCGAAGCGAGGAAGTTGACCATCGCCCGGTGGTAGATCTCGACCCCTTTGGGGCGGCCGGTGGAGCCCGAGGTGTAGATCACGTAGGCGCTCGCGTCGAGATCGAGGGCGGGCGGAGCGTCCGCGCTGTCGTCGGCCGGGTCGGTCTCGCCCAGCCACACCACCGGTATCGCCGGCAACAAGCGGACGACGCCTCCCAGGGCCGGCTCGCTGAGCACCAGACGGGCGCCGCTGTCCGAGGCCATGAACGCGAGACGGGGGGCGGGATAGTTGGGGTCGAGGGGGACGTAGGCCGCTCCCGCCCGAAGCGTCGCGAGGAGCGCCACGATCAGCCGCGGAGACCGCTCGAGGAGCACCGCCACGCGATCGCCAGGCCCGACACCGTGCCCGGTGAGCTTCGTCGTCAGGGCGCGGACCTCGCGGGCCAGGCGGGAGTAGCTCCATCGCTCGTCGTGGAAGAGCACGGCGGTGGCCTCGCCCCGTCGTCGAGCCTGTTCTTCGAGCCGCTCCGGGAGAGCCAGCGACGGGGTCGGGGCCGCGGTCGCGTTCCATCCGCCGAGCAGCTGGAAACGCTCGCTCTCGGCCAGCATGGGGAGGTCGAGGAGCGGCGTGGCGGGCGCCTCCAAGGCATGGCGGAGCAGGCGGGCGAAGCGGTCGACCAGGCGCCGGGCGGTAGCGCGGTCGAAGAGCGCCGTGGCGTATTCGAGAGAGCCCTCGAGCCCGTCTTCGGTGGCGCGCAGATCGAGGGTGAGATCGAACTTCGCGCCGTGCCCCGGCAGCGGGTGGGGGTTCAGCTCGAGGTTCTCGAGCCGGATCCGGGGCAGGGGCGTGTTGTGGAGCGTGAACAAGACCTGGAAGATCGGGCTGTGACTCGGGTCCCGCGGGATCTCGAGCTCGTCGACGAGCTTCTCGAAGGGCAGGTCCTGGTTTTCGTAGGCTTCGACGGCCAGGGCGTGCAGACGCGCCGTGGCCCGTCGCAGGCTGTCGCGGGCGGTGTCTCGAGCCCGCAGCCCGAGGGTGTTGAGGAACAACCCGACCAGCGGCTCGAGCTCGGGTCGTGAACGGTTCGCCACCGGCGTTCCGACGACGAAGTCGTGCTGCCCGCTGGTGCGCTCGAGGAGGGTCGCGAAGACCGCCAGAAGCACCGCGAAGGGGGTCGCCCCGAGCTCCCGTGCCAGCGTCTCGAGACCCGGCAGCTGGGTCGCGGCGACGCGGAAGGCCAGCCGGGCGCCGCGCAGCTGTTGCACCGGCGGCCGGGGCCGGTCGGTGGGCAACGCCAGCGCGGCCGGCGCGTCCGCCAGACGCTGCCGCCAGTACTCGATCTGTGACGCCAGCTCCTCGCCGGCGACCCGCTGTTGCTGCCAGGCGGCGAAGTCGACATAGCGCACCGGCAGCCGCGGCAGCTCGGCGGATCGCCCATCGAGATCGGCGCCATAGGCTTCCGCCAGCTCACCGAGCAGCAGCCCTACCGACCAGGCGTCGGCGACGATGTGGTGGAGGGTCAGCGCGAGCACGTGGTCCTGGGGTCCGAGGCGCAGCAACCGGGCCCTCAGGAGGGGCGAGCGGGCGAGATCGAACGGCGTTTCGCCTTCCTCCCGCAGCCGCCGAGCCAGCTCGTCCTCGCGCTCCGCCGGCGGCGTCGCGGTCAGGTCCTCCACCGGCAGACCGATGGCCGCCGCGTCGTCGACCATCTGCACCGCCCGGCCGCCGGGCGCACCGAACCGGGTGCGCAGCGACCCCTGCCGGGAGACCACCGCCGCCAGCGCCCGCTCGAGAGAGCGCGCGTCGAGCTCGCCGCGCAGACGCCAGGCGGTGGGAAGGTTGTAGGCGCTGAGCCGCGGGTTGAGCTGATCGAGGAACCACAGCCGGAGCTGCGCGAAGGACAGCGGGAACTCTCCGTTCTCGGCCTCGGCCCGCGGGATCGAGGGGTCGTCCACCGTCGGGTCCGCCGGGCCCTCCGCCATCGCCTCCGCCTGGGCGGCGAGGGTCGGGTTCTCGAAGATCGCCCGCAGGGGGAGGTCGACACCGTGGCGGGTGGCGAGCCGGGCGCTCAGCTGGACGGCTTTCAAGGAGTTTCCGCCGCGGGCGAAGAAGTCGTCGTCGAGGCCGTAGGGCCCCGGGCCCAGGAGCTCGGTCCAGAGCTCGGCGAGTCGCAGCTGGCGAAGCGTCGTCGGTGCCGAGAAACGGCCCTCGGTTTCGATGGGGGCCGGTGCCGGCAGCCGGCGGACGTCGATCTTGCCGCTGTGGGTGCGCGGCAGCTCCTCGAGGATGACGAAGCTCTCGGGCACCGCCGCCGGGGCCAGACGCCGCGCCAGCAGAGCCCGGAGCCGCGCCGGATCGAGGTGGGTGCCCGGCGTCGGCACCGCGTAGGCGACCAGACGCGGGCGGCGCCGACCGTCGGACCCGGTCTCGTCGTAGGCGGTGAAGACCGTCCCCTGCGCCACTCCCGGCAGCGCGAGCAGCGCCTGGCGCACTTCGGCGGGCTCGATGCGCACGCCGCGGATCTTGATCTGGTGGTCCGCCCGGCCGAGGAACTCGAGCCGCCCGGCCAGGTCGTAGCGCCCGCGATCCCCCGTGCGGAAGAGGAGGTCCTCGGGGTCGTCGCGCCACGGGTTGGCGACGAAGCGAGCCCGGTCGACCTCGGGGGCGTCGACATAGCCCGAGCTGCGGAACGGCGTCCGGAGCACGATCTCCCCCGGCTCGCCGATGCCGCACGGCACCGGCCGCCCGCCGCCGGCGGGATAGCGCAGCACGAGGGCCTGGGTTTGCGGCAGCGTCCGGCCCAGCGGCTGGACCCCGGCCGCCGCCGGACGCGGGACCTCGTACCAGCACTTGGCGAGCGTGGTCTCGGTCGGTCCATAGAGGTTGACCACCTGTCCGACCGCCGGGAAGTGTTGGCGGAAGCGCTCGACCAGCTCGCCGGTCAGTGCCTCGCCCATCGAGAAGAGCGTCCGCAGGGCGCCGAGGCCGATTCCCGGCGGGACGTCCTCGAGCCAGGTCTCGAGCAGGCTCGGCACGGCTTGCATGCGCGTCACCCGCGCCCTCTCCAGCCAGTTCCACAGGCCGGCGCCGGAAACCCGGTCCGCGGTCTCGGGCAGCACCACCGCGCCACCGCTCACCAGCGGCACGAAGACGTCCCGCAACACCGGATCGAAGCCCAGCGCGGTGAGCTGGGCCACGCGGTCGCCGGGCCCGACGTCGAAAGTGTGACGCTGCCAGTGGAGGAAGTGCGCCAGGCCACGATGATTGCCGAGGATGGCCTTGGGCCGGCCGGTGCTGCCCGAGGTGAAGAAGAGATAGGCCTCGGTCGAGCTCGACGCCGAGGTGGCCTCGATGCGCGGGGCCGTCGCCGGGGGCATCCCGTCGGGAGCGAGCGCGAGGATCCGCGGCACGGCCGAAAGCCCCGGTGGCACCTCGGTGCCGCCGGTCCAGACCAGCATCTCGACGTCGGCGATCTCGAGCAGGGCGTCGAGGCGCTCCGCGGTGAGACCAGGGTCGAGGGGCACCAGGACGGCCCCTGCTTCGAGCACCGCCGTCAACGCGGCGATGAGCGCCGGCGCCGGCGGTCCGCTGACCGCCACCCGGGCACCTTCGGCGACGCCGGCGCCACGGAGCGCGGCGGCGACGGCGGCCACCCGCCGCCACAACTCGCCGTAGGTCCAGACGTCGTCCCCCTGGCAGATCGCGGCGGCGCCGGGCTGCTCCTGCGCCCACCGCGCCACCTCGGCCACGACCCGCGGCAGCTCGGGCACCGCGAGCGGCTCCGACGGGTCCGGCAGCGGCGCCGCGCCACCGGCGGTGCGGAGGTCGAGCTCGGCCAGGGCGCCGTCGGGCGCCGCCGTCACCTGGGTGAGCAGCCGTTCGACCTGCCGGGCCATGTGCTCCACCCGCTCGGGGCGGAAGAGCTCGCGGTCATAGATCCAGTCGAGGCGATAGGTCCGCGCGCCGTCCGCGTCCTCGGTCTCGTGCGCGTAGAGGGTGAGGTCGAACTTGGCGCCGACATCCCGCGGCGGCAGCGGCTCGAGCCGGAGCTCGGGACGTTCGAGACGCTCGAGGGGATAGCTGAGCATGTTGAACAGCACCTGGAACACCGGCGTCCGGCCGAGGTCCCGATCCACCGCGAGGTCTTCGAGGATGCGCTCGAAGGGGAGGTCCTGGTGCGCATAGGCACCGCGGGCGACCTCCCGCACCTGGGCGAGGAGACGGCGGAAGGTGAGCTCCCCGGAAAGATCCAAACGCAGGGCGAGGGTGTTGAGGAAGAGGCCGACGACGTCCTCCGTGGCGCGCCCCCGGCGGCCGGCGATGGGTGTTCCGATCACCAGGTCGTCGGTACCGCCCAGGCGGCGGAACAGCACCGCCAACAAGGCCAGGAGGCTCATGAAGGGAGTCGCTCCCGCCTCCCGGCCCAGCGCCTCGAGAGCGGCCGCGGCGGGAGCCGGCAGGGTCTGCGCCCAGCTCGCGCTCGGTCGCTCCCCGGACCGGCTCCGCACCGGCCGGTGGTCCGCGGGGAGCTCGAGGACCGGAAGCTCGCCGCTCAGGCGTTCACGCCAGTAGTCCCGCTCGGCCTGCGCTTCGGGGCCGTCGAGCCAGGCGTTGCGCTGCCGCGCGTACTCGGGGTACTCGAGGCGCAGCCGGGGCAGCCGCGGCTCGCGATCCTCGACGGCGGCGCTGTAGAGCTCTCCCAGGTCCCGAACGATCAGCGCCATCGACCAGCCGTCGCCCACCAGGTGGTGCAGGTTGAGCAACAAGACGTGGTGGCTGTCGTCGACGTCCGCCGGGCCGAGGCGCAGGAGGCAGGCGCGGAGCAGCGGCAGCGCCTCGATGTCGAAGGATCGCCGGGCGTGGCGGGTGATGTGGCGCTCGACCTCGCGGGCGAGGGCTTCGGGTGCCAGGCTCCCGCTCCCCGATCCGCCGAGCGCGACGATCTCGAGCCGCGGCCGGCGGTCCGCCGGCAGGCTTGCGAGCACTCGCTGGAAGGGCGTTCCATCCGCCTCGCCGAAGCTCGTGCGCAGCATCGGATGCCGGTCGACGAGCTGCTCGAGGGCCCGCTCGAGGGCCGCCACCGACAGCCGCCCCTCGAGACGTACCGCCGCCGGGATGTTGTAGGCCGGATTGCCGGGGCTCAGGCGATCGAGGAGCCAGAAGCGGCGCTGGGCGAAGGAGAGCTCCGTGGGTGCCCCCGGGGCGTCGACGGCCGGCGTCCCGGCCTCGAGACCAGGGGCATCGGCGGCGGGGGGCTCGGTGCTCGCGGGCTCGGTGCTGGCGGGCTCCCCTCCCGCATCGGCGGCAGAGGAAGCGCGCCGCGGCGCAAGGGCCACGGCCAACGAGGCGGGGGTGGGATGGCGGAAGAGGTCCTCGAGATCGATGGCTACCGCGAGCTCGTCGCGGATTCGCGACACCGCCTGGGTGGCGAGCAGCGAATGGCCTCCGAGGGCGAAGAAATCCGCGTGCCGATCCACCACCGGGACACCGAGCAGCCGCGACCAGAGCGCCGCCAGCCGCTCCTCGAGGGGTCCCACGGGAGGGTCCACCACCGCCCCGGTCGCCCCGGCGAGCTCGGTCGTGCCGGCCACCGGCGCATCGAGCAGCGCCGATCGCCGGCCGCGAAGGACGACCCGCGAGGCCTCCCCGTCGAAGGCGAAGAGCGTCTCGAGCCCCGCGGCGTCGAGCTCGGCGCCG
>JAGQSE010000015.1 GCA_020439725.1 Acidobacteriota bacterium | reverse complement strand
TGTCGCCGTGTCGCCGTGTCGCCGTCGGTTCGCTGTGGTAGCTTGCCGCAAGGCCGCCAGGCTTCGACGATGCACTCAGCCGCTGGAGGATCGAGATGAGCTCCGTACCCGCCACGCTGTTCCGTACCGCCCCCTTGTCCCGCGCCCTGCCGCGCCTCGCGTTCGCGCTGCTCCTCGCCTTGCCGGTGCTCGGCGCCTGCTCCCACGCGGCCGAGCCCGACCAGACGACGGACGAGCCCGGCTACGACGAGCGCATGAGCCGCGAGCATGCCGGCGACCAGCCCGACGCCACCCCCGCTGCCCAGGAAGCGCCCGCGCAATCGGTCGAGGAAGAGGACGTGGTCTACGCCCGCGTCGGCGACCGCGACGTCCACGGCTTCCTCGCGCGTCCGGCGGGGGCCGAAGACTCGATCCCCGGGATCGTCGTCATCCACGAGTGGTGGGGGCTCAACGACAACATCCGCGCCATGGCGCGGCGGTTGGCCGGCGAGGGCTACGCGGCGCTGGCGGTGGACCTCTACCAAGGGCAGGCGGCGGAAACCCCCGAGAAGGCGCGGGAGCTGATGAGCGCCACCAACGAGCGCACCGCGGAGGTCGAGGACAACCTGCGCCAGGCGGTCAAGTTCCTGCAGGACCGGGGCGCCGAGCGCATCGGTGTCATCGGTTGGTGCTTCGGTGGCGGCTGGTCCCTCCAGACCGCTCTCCTGGTGCCCGACGAGATCGACGCGACGGTGATCTACTACGGACGCCTGGTCACCGACCCCGACGTCCTCGCCAACCTCCAGTCGCCGCTCCTCGGCATCTTCGGCGAGCTCGATCAGGGCATCCCCGTCGACACCGTCCACGAGTTCGCCTCGGCCCTCGACGAGCTCGGCAAGGACGTGGCGATCCAGATCTACCCGGGCGCCGATCACGCCTTCGCCAACCCCTCGGGGAGTCGCTATCAGGCCGAGGCGGCGGACGATGCTTGGGCCAAGACCCTCGCCTTCTTCTCCGACAACCTGAAGCGCAAATAGCCTTCTCGGGTGCCCGGGGGCGCCTTTGAAGCGCCTGTGACGGGCCGGTGGCAGCCAAACGCCACCGGCCCGCCCATGACAAGATCGTCGCTCGATGAGCGTCTCCGCCGCTGCCCTCCATCCCCGACCCCAGCGCATCGTCCGCGGCGACCGCGGCTGCGTTCTGCCCGCCGAACCCGTGGTCTCGGTGCTGGCGCCGGACGCCCTCGCCGAGCCGGCGCTGGCGCATCTCGAGAGCAGTTTCGCCTCCCATGGGCTGACTCCCCGGCGGGCCGAGACCGGTGGCCTGATCCGGCTGGTCATCGATCCGCGGGCCACCCCCCACGCCCAGGGGTATCGCCTGCAGGTGGGGGTCTTCGGGATCGAGCTGGTGGCCGTCGACGCCGCTGGTCTGTATTACGGCGCGCGGACCTTGAGCCAGTGGCTCGAGACGGCCACCCGCCGCGGCGGCAAGCTCCGGTTGGCCGGTGTCCAGATCGTCGATTGGCCCGATTTCGCCCACCGCGGGGTCATGCTCGACGTCAGCCGCGATCGCGTCCCGACGGTGGGCACGTTGGAGGAGCTCATCGACCTCCTCGCCGGCTTCAAGGTCAACCAGCTCCAGCTCTACTTCGAGCACACCTTCGCCTATCGCGGTCACGAGATCGTCTGGCGCGGCGCCAGCCCGTTCACCGGCGAGGAGATCGAGCGCCTCGACGCCTATTGCCAGGCGCACTTCATCGAGCTGGTTCCCAACCAGAACAGCTTCGGCCACTTCCACCGCTGGCTGCGCCACGAGCGCTACCGGCCCCTCGCCGAGTGCCCCGAGGGTGTCCGTCATCCCTTCGACCGCGAGCTCCGGCCGTTCAGCCTGTGCGCCACCGATCCGGGTGTCTTCGAGCTCCTGGACGACCTGTACGGTCAGCTGCTGCCGCACTTCTCGAGCCGGTCGATCAACGTCGGCTGTGACGAGACCTTCGATCTGGGCAAGGGGCGCTCCGCGGAGGCCTGCGCCGCCCGCGGACGCGAGGAGGTCTACCTCGACTACCTGGAGCGGGTCCACGAGCTGGCGGCGAAGCACGGGCGGCGGATCCAGTTCTGGGGCGACATCATCGTCGAGCGCCCCGACCTCATCGGTCGCTTGCCGCGAGATGCGGTGGCCCTCGAATGGGGCTACGAGGCGAACCATCCTTTCGCCGAGAACGCACGGCGCTTCGCCGCGTCGGGGCTCGAGTTCTACGTCTGTCCCGGGACGAGCGGCTGGAACAGTTTCAGCGGCCGGAGCGCCAACGCCGTCGCCAACCTCGCCGCTGCCGCCGAGCATGGTCATGCCCAAGGGGCGAGCGGGTATCTGGTGACCGACTGGGGGGACTTCGGGCATTTGCAGCCCTTGCCGTCGAGCTACCCGGGGCTCCTCGCCGGCGCGGGCTGTGCCTGGAACGCGGGCTCGCGGACCGGGCTCGCCGAGGCCCTTCCCGGGCTCCTCGACCGCCACGTCTTTCGCGACGCTGCCGGGGTCACGGGGCGCGCCGTCGTCGATCTGGGCGACGTCCACCGGCTGACCGGCGCCGATCCGATCAACGGTTCGGCGCTCTTCTTCCTGGTCGTCCTGGCCCACGAACCGGTGACCGGCAAACGCTTCGAGGGTGTCACGGTCGAAGGTCTCGAGACCGCCCGGAAGGCCGTCGCCGAGGCCCTGCGCCCGCTGCGCCGTGCCCGTCTCGACCGTCCCGACGCCGAGCTGGTCGTGGCCGAGCTGCGCTGGAGCGCCGCCATGCTCGACTTCGCCGCCCGCCTCGGCAAGGCGCGTCTCGAGGCGGGCGCCGAGCGCCCCCTCGCCGAGCTGCCGCGCGCCGTCCGTCGGCGTCTCGCCACCCGTCTCGCACCCCTGGTGACCGAGTATCGCCGCCTGTGGCCCGCCCGCAGCCGTCCGGGCGGGCTGGAGGACTCGGTGGTGCGGTTGGAGGCGGTGCTGGAGATGCTGGCGGGGGAGACGTAGGTGCGGGCGGGAGGCAGGGTGGTGATGGTGGCAGGGCGGGTTTCAACCCCGCCCCTACGTCCGAAATCCGCAGATCCGAAATCCGCGTCTTGGCCATTCTTCCCTGGGGTAGGGGCGGGTTTCAAACCCGC
>JAGQSE010000324.1 GCA_020439725.1 Acidobacteriota bacterium | reverse complement strand
CGGCTCATCGGCGTCGAGGCCGGCGGCCGGGGCCGCGGTCCGGGCGAGCACGCGGCCCGCTTCGACGGTGGCCGGCTGGGGGTGCTCCACGGTACCCGGACGCTGCTGCTCCAGGACTCCGACGGCCAGGTCCAGACGACGCATTCGGTGTCCGCCGGCCTCGACTACCCGGCGGTGGGCCCCGAGCACGTCTTCCTCCACGACCACGGCCGTATCGAGTACACCCGAGCCAGCGACGACGAAGCCCTCGACGCCTTCCACCTGCTGGCCCGCACCGAAGGCATCCTGCCGGCCCTCGAGTCGGCCCACGCGGTGGCCGAGGCCGTCCGCCGGGCACCCCACCTGGCGCGCGAGAAGATCCTCCTGATCAACCTGTCGGGCCGAGGCGACAAGGACCTCGAAACCGTTCTGGCGGCGGATGCCGAGCGGCGCTCGGCACCGGCCCCCGAGGCAGAGCCGCAACCGAGACGCCACGGAGACCCCTCATGAGCGCCATCGACGACGTCTTCGAACGTTGCCGCGAGGAGAAGCGCGCGGCCTTCATCCCCTATCTCACCGCCGGCGACCCGGACCTGGAGACCACCGGCGGGCTGCTCCAGGCGCTGGTCAGCGGCGGTGCCGACCTGATCGAGCTCGGGGTGCCCTTCAGCGATCCCATCGCCGACGGTCCCACCAACCAGCGTGCCGCCGCCCGGGCGCTGGCCAGCGGCACCAAGCTCGAGGGCATCCTCGAGCTCGTCGCGCGCCACCGAGATCGCCTGGGGGTACCGGTGCTGCTCTTCACCTATTTCAACCCGATCCTCGCCCGCGGCGTCGAGCGCTTCGCCGAGCAGGCCGCGGACTCGGGGGTCGACGGCGTGTTGTGTCTCGACCTGCCGCCGGAGGAGGCCCGCGAGGTCTACCTGCCCGCCATGCGCGCTCGGGGTCTCGACACGGTCTTTCTGCTGGCTCCGACCAGCAGCAAGGAGCGCATCGCGCTGGCGGCGCAGGCGTCGACGGGCTTCGTCTACTACGTTTCGCGCACCGGCGTGACCGGCGCGCCGACGCACCTGTCGCGCGAGCTGGTGCGCGAGGTGCGGCAGGTCAAGAAGCGCGTCCGCATGCCGCTGGCGGTGGGCTTTGGCATCTCGACGCCGCGGCAGGTGGCCGACGTGGCGCAGGTGGCCGACGGGGTCGTGGTGGGCAGCGCCCTGGTCCGGCTGGTCGAAGAGTACGGACGGGACCCGGAGCTCCCCTCCGCCCTCGAGCAGCGGGTGCGCGAGCTGACGGCTCCGCTCCAGCGGCGATGAGCACCGACGCCGGTTCCGTGGCGACGGAACACTGGCTGCCGGCGACGGTTCACGGCCGCTACCTCCTCGAGGTGCCGGAAGGGGACGGTCCCTGGCCTCTCCTGGTGGGTTTCCATGGCTATGGCGAGAGCGCCGAGACCCATCTTGAAGAGCTCCGCCGGTTGCCCGGCGCCACTTCCTGGGCGCTGTGCGCCATCGAGGGGTTGCACCGCTTCTACAACCGGCGTACCGGCGACGTGGTGGCGAGCTGGATGACCAAGAGCGGTCGCGAGCAGTCGGTGCGCGACAACCTGGCCTATATCGGCGCGGTCGTCGCCAGGGTGCGCGAGTCGACCGCCATCGCCGGGGGACCGGTCTACGCCGGTTTCTCCCAGGGAGGGGCGATGGCGTGCCGCGCCGCGGCCCTGCTCGGCTGTGCGTGTCGCGGGCTGATGATCCTCGGTAGCGACGTGCCGAAGGAGCTGCCCGGCGACGGGCTCCGGCGGGCGGCGCCGGTGCTCGTGGGGCGCGGTCTCGACGACCCCTGGTACACCGAGGAGAAGATGCGCGGCGATCTCGCCCTGCTCGACAGCCTCGACGTGCCCGTCGAGCTCTCGGTCTCCGAGGGCGGGCACGAGTGGCTCGACCCCTTCCGCGCGGCCGCCGGGTGCTACCTCGCGGCGCGCCGCTGACTCGCTTCCGGATCACCTCGGCCCCCATCACGCCGGCCCAGGACGACGCCTTCCCAAAACGAAACGAGCCGCCGGGTTTCCCCAGCGGCTCGCATCCCGACAACAAGAGGTGAGGGATCAGCCCTTGCCCTTCTCCGAAGCCTCGTCGGCGGCGTGCTCGGCGTCGCTCATGCCGTCGTCGACGGCGTCCTTCATGGCGTCGCCGGCCTTCTCCATGGCGTCACCGGTGGCGTCCATGGCGTCATCCATCGCGTCGCCGGCCTTGTCCATCATGTCCTCGGCGCCGTCCTTGGCATCGTCCATGGCGTCGCCCATGGCATCACCGGCGTCCTCCATGGCATCGCCAGCCTTGTCCATGGCGTCATCCATGGCGTCGCCGGCCTTGTCGGCCGCGTCCTGCGCGGCGTCGGCGGCTTCCTCGCTCTTCTGCTGGGCCTGCTGGCAGGCGCCCAGGGGCAGGACCAGGGCGGCCAGGATCAGCAGCAGGCTCCACTGACTCAAAAGCTTCTTCATGGTTCCCTCCTCGTTCTCCTTCGATCATGCCGTTCGGTTCGGCGATCCGTCCCGGGGGAGAAGCACTCCCCACGGCTCGGTACATCAAGCTCGCCGGCACCGTCGTCCGCGATGGACGAGGAGCCAAGAGCGACACGTCGCAACAGCTCTAGGGTGTTGTTTCGCCGGCTTGATGCGCGGAGTATAGCCGAGGCCCCCAGTGCGCTCAAGGCGGGGCTCGAGGCTGGGTCCGAGGCGGAAACCCGGGCGTTTCGAGGGTGCCGGAAACCGCCGCTGCTCAGACCGTCTCGGGCCTTTCCGGATACGGTCAGGAGGCCCGGGTCGTAGCTTCCAGGAGACGCCGGAATCCGGCCTCGTCGAGGGTCTCTACACCGAGCTCGCGGGCCTTGTCGGCCTTCGAGCCGGGGTCGGCCCCGACCACCACGTAGTCGGTGGCGGTGCTCACCGAACCGGTGACGCGGGCGCCCAGGGCTTCGACCAGCTTCTTGGCCTCGGGCCGGCTGTAGCCTTCGAGGGTGCCGGTGAAGACCATCTTCTTGCCGGCCAGGGGAAGATCGGCCGGCTCGCTTCGGGTCGCCGGTTCGCGGCTCTCGACCACCACGCGGCCGTCGAGGAGCCGCGCCAGGATCTTCTGGTTGTGTTCCTGGTCGAAGAAAGCGCGGATCTGCTCGGCCATCCGCGGGCCGATCCCCGGCACCGCCTGGAGCTCCTCCTCGCTGGCGCCCTGGACCGCTGCGAAGGAACCGAAGTGGCGCGCCAGGTCGGCGGCGACGGCGACTCCGACCTCGGGGATCCCGAGACCGTAGAGGAAGCGGGGTAGCTCGGCGTGGGAGGCCTTGGCGATGGCCGCCACCAGGGCGTTGGCACTCTTGTCGGCGAAGCCTTCGAGGGGCAGAAGCTCTGCGGCCTCGAGGTCGAAGAGCTGCGACAGGTCCCGCACCAGACCGTGCTCCACCAGGAGCTTGGCGGTCTCGTCGCCCAGACCCTCGATGTCGAGGGCGTGGCGGGAGCCGAAGTGGGTCAGCCGGCCGGCGAGCTGCGCCGGGCATTCGAAGCTGTTGGGACAGACGGTGAAGGGGCCCCGCTCGATGAGCTCGGTGTCGCAGGAGGGGCAGCGCTCGGGCATGCGGAAGGCGGGCCCACGCTCGCGGTCGGGTTCATCGATGCGCTCGACCACCTGGGGAATGACGTCGCCGGCACGCTGGATCCGCACCCGGTCGCCCTCGCGCACGTCCTTGCGCGCCACCTCCTCGCGGTTGTGGAGGCTGGCGCGGCTGACGGTGACGCCGCCGATCTCCACCGGCCGCATCATCGCCACCGGCGTGACCACGCCGGTGCGCCCGACGGAGGCGATGATCTTGAGGATTCGTGTCGTCTCCTTGCGGGGCGGGAACTTGAAGGCGAAGGCCCAGCGCGGGTGCCGGGCGGTGGTGCCCAGGTCGCTCCGCGTGGCGAGGTCGCTGAGCTTGATGACGACGCCGTCGATCTCGTAGCCCAGGTCGTCGCGCTTGGCCTCGATGTCCGCGTGGTATCCGAGGATGCCGTCCAACCCGGTGACGCGGCGCGACAGATCGCTGACCCGGAGCCCCCACTCGCGAAGCGCCTCGAGCACCTGCCACTGGCTCTCGACCCCCGGGAGCTCGGCGGGCTCCGAGGCCAGGATGTCGTAGGCGAAGAGCTCGAGGGGCCTCGAGGCCGCCAGCTGCGGGTCGAGCTGGCGCACCGAGCCCGCCGCCGCGTTGCGCGGGTTGGCGAAGGGTTCGCGGCCCTGGGCGAGCAGGCTCTCGTTGAGTTTCTCGAAGCCGTCGACGGTGATCAGGATCTCGCCGCGGATCGCGAGCATCGCCGGTGCCGGCCGCTCCCCGGTCCGCAAGCGCAGGGGCACCGAGGGGATGGTGCGGACGTTGGCGGTGATGCCCTCACCCTTGCGCCCGTCGCCGCGGGTCGAGGCGCGGGCCAGGACGCCGTTCTCGTAGACCAGCTCCACCGACAGGCCGTCGAACTTGGGATCGATGACGAAGTCGGGCTCGCCGCCCAGGGCCTTCTTGAGCCGCTCGTGGAAGCGCCGCATCACCGCCTCGTCCTGGCTCGACTCGAGGCTGAGCATCGGCGCCGTGTGCTCGATGGTGGGGAAGCCCTCGAGGGGCTGGCCGGCGACCCGCTGGGTCGGCGAGTCCTCGCTCACCAGCTCGGGGAAGCGGCCCTCGAGATCTTCGAGCTCGTGGAACAGCCGGTCGTACTCGGCGTCGGAGATCTCGGGCTGATCGCGGACGTAGTACAGGAAGTCGTGACGGCGAATCGTCTCGCGCAGCTCCTCGATGCGCTGCTCGGCGTCGGCTCTCTGCATGGTCTTCCTCAACCCCTGGACGGGGTGGTTTCCGGTGGGCAGTGGGTGTCGCGCCGGCGCTCGAGGTCCGCGATCACCGCATGGCGGAAACCGTCCTCGCCGTGGCGTTCGAGGAGCTCGCGGCGGTAGTCGCGGATGTCGACCACCTCGAAGTTCATGCGGATCGTCTGGAACAGCCGCGGGAAGGTCTGCCCCGGGTGCTGGACGTGGTGCAGACCGCCGCTGTAGGCGAGCAGGAAGCGACCGTCCGGGAGCGCCTTCAAGACGTCGGCGATGCCCCCGCGGATGGTCATGGGGTTGCCGTGGAGGTCGAGACCGTTGGCTCGCTTCATCCGACCCTCGGGGAGCATGACGACCATGGTGTCGCCCTCGAGCTGGTCGAGGACCCGCTTCCAGGTGTGGTCGCGCTTGCGCGTCACGGCCACCACGTTGCGCGCCACCAGGCGGAAGAACTGGCCCACCAGCGGCCGCTGAGTGGTCTTTTCGGCCACCGGCACCACACCGTGTCTGGCCATGCGGCGGATGAAGCTTTGGGGCACCGAGCCCGCCCACAGCCATTCGAAGAGGCTGGTGTGGTTCAAAATCGCCACCAGTCGGATGTCCTGCCAAGGGTTGGGCGGCGGATCGCCCACCCACCGGTACTCGCCGCGATAGAAGAGCCGGCTGATCACTTTGAGGGCGGTGACCAGCGTGTAGGTGACAAAGGGCTGGATCGCCAGGTGACCCTGGGATCGCGGCGCCTCGCGGGTCTCCTCGGCCGGTGCCTCGGGGGCTACCTCGGGGCTCGAGGTCTCGGCTTCGTTCACGGTGCGGCTCCGCTCATGCTTCGACAGCTCCCATGGCCTCGATCTCCGCCAGGCTCTGGTTGCGGGCCCTCTCGATCCGTGCGCTGCGCTTGCCGAACTGCCCCATGGCGAACTCGACGAAGGCGTCGAGCTCGAGTCCGAAGGGCATCTCGTCGTAGCGCGCGAAGATCTCGTGGATGATACCGACGGCGGGGGCCAGGAGCTCACCCAGCCGGCCCTCGATGGCCTCCCACACCGGGTCGCCGTGCTCGGCCACCAGCCGCGACAGGAGGTAGACGCCGTAGGCCATGTGCCGCGATTCGTCGCGCCGCAGTAGGTCGACGGCCCGTTGCATCCCGGGCATCAGCCCGTTTCTCTTGAGCATCTCGCCGTAGGCGTGGTACCCGGTCTCGGCGAGGACACCTTCGACGATCATGTTGTAGGTCACCGAGGCCTCCGCCTGGGCGACGGGGGACGGGTCGTGGCGCAGCCGGCCGAGCGCGGTGGGCAGCTCCTCGCCGAAGATCGTGTGGTAGCTGTCGGAGAAGAAGCGCGACAGATCACCGGGGCCGCCGGCGACCTCGTCGAGGAAGCGCCGGAAGAGCTCGACGTGTTTGGCCTCCTCCCACAGGAAGGAGGTGAGGTACATCTCCTCCTCGAGCCGGCCTTCCTCGGCGATCACCTGGATCAGCGGCAGGAGGTCGAGGGTGACGCTCTCCTCGCCGGCCTGGAAGAGCGTCGTCAGGTGGAGCAGGACCTCGCGCTGGCCGTCGTCGAGCCGTCGCCAGTCGTCGGCGTCACGGCTGAAGTCGATGGCGCGCGGGTCCCAGACGCCATGCTCCTTGGCCTTGTTCCACAGCCGCATGGGAAAGCCGGCGGTGGCGAGGGAGCGGTGGGTGGAGCGGAACGCGCGATGGGGAGTGGGGGGCATGGCGTTGGGTATCTCCGGTCAGGTCAGGTCTGCCAGCCGGGTGGAAAGGTGGTCGCCAGCCGCGCAGCGCTGCGCACCAGCTCCTTGGCCGCCTGGACCTGCGGGGTCAGCTTGGCGAGGCTGCCGCGGGACAGACGGACCTTGCCGGTCATCAGCCCCAGCAGCGGGTCGAGGCGACCCTCGAGGACGCGTTTCCACACCGCCGGTGTCGCCTCGAGGACGAAGGGTGCGGCGCCGGTGTCGTCGGTGGTCGCCGGCCGTGCCAGCCGGCACTCGCCGTGATGCAGGTCGAGGTAGAGCGAGCGCGGATCGGCGATGCCCATGGCGGGGTCCGCCTGCATCACCAGCACCAGCGCACCCTCCCAGCGGGCGGCGGCCTCGCGGTAGGCGGCGCTGGCGTTGAGCTCGGCACACCAGGCTTCGGCCCACGGGGCGGTGAATACCTCGGGTTCCAAGTCCGTTCCTCAGCTGCGCTTGGGTGCGGAGGCGGCGAGTCCGCGGCCCGGGTCCTCGGGGCCGGCTCTCCATCGGGTGGCCGGACGCGATCGCTGCCGGGGATCGTGGGAGAACCGGAAAGTCTGGGTATTCCTACCACAAATCCCTGAGCGCCGCAGGTTTGCACCAGGGGAGCGCAACGCCCTCGTGGGACACGGCCCTCGGCGAGACTGTCGCAGCCTGCTAGGATCAGCGGGATCGGAGGAGAGGATGTCGAAGGCGAACAGCACCCCGGGCCCGAAGGCCACGAGCTCGAAGGCCACAAGCTCGAAAGACCGAGCGATGGCGGACCGCCGCAAGGTGTCGGCGATCATCACCACCTTCAACGAGGAACGGCACATCGCGGCGTGCCTCGACTCGCTCCTGTGGTGCGATGAGATCTTCGTGGTCGACTCGTTCTCCACCGACCGCACGCCCCAGATCGTCACGTCTTACGAGAAGGTCCGCTTTTCCCAGCGCACCTACTTCGGTTCGGCGTCGCAGAAGAACTGGGCCATGGACCAGGTCAAGCACGACTGGATCCTGATCTTCGACGCCGACGAGCGCTGCACGCCGGCGCTCCAGCAGGAGATCGAGGAGCTCCTCGCATCGGGCCCCAAGGACGAGGCCTACACGATCCGCCGCCGCGTCTACTTCATGGACCACCTGATCCGGTTCTCGGGCTGGCAACACGACCAGGTGGTGCGTCTGGTGCGCAAGGACGCCGGCCGCTATCCCAACCGCCGGGTGCACGCCGACATGTCCACCCGCGGCTCGGCGCCGCTGCTCAAGAACCCGATGCTCCACTACATGGCCGATTCCTTCGACGAGTACTTCCCGCGCATCATGAAGTACAGCGTCTGGGGCGCCTCGCAGGCGTGGCGCGAGGGCAAGACCGCCGGTTTCAAGGAAGTCTTTGGCCGCTCGATCTGGCGCTTCACCCGCACCTTCTTCATCCAGGGCGGCTTTCTCGACGGCATGTACGGCCTGGTCTTTTGCATGCTCCAGGCCTATGGCACCTACCTCAAGTGGGCGATTCTGTGGGGCTGGCGGGTCAACGCGGCCCGCGGCCGGATGCCCGACCTGCCGCCCTTCGACGAGGACGAGGCCACCTGGCGCGGCGTCGACGAGACGCAGGACGTCCGCGAAGCCGGCTGATCCTCAGGGCGTCGGCGGGCCCAGGGCGCCGACCAGCGCCCGCGCGTGCTCCCGACCCGCTGCCGCCAGCCGCCGGGCGCGATCGCGTCGCGGCGCCGCGGGCTCCTCGAGGGCCCGATTCATCTCCTCACCAAGCTTCGCCACCGGCGTGCAGCCCGGCGCCGCCGACGGGCGATCGGCGAGCCAGTGCTCGAGAAAGGCGTCGAGCTTGGCCACTCGGGCGCCGAAGCCGACCGTCGGGACCGCGTAGGCGGCGGCGGTGAGGTTGCCGTGGAGCGAGGTGCCGGCAAAGAGCCGCGCCCGCGAGATCACCGCCGCCTGGTCCCAGATCGTCGTCACCGGCACCGGCCGGGGCGCCGGGGAGAGGTCGGCGAGCTCCACCGCCAGCGCTGCCAGGGGGCGCGGGTCCTCGTGGCCCGCGGCGAGACCCAGCGGCAGCAGCAGGAGCGGCAGGCTCGTCGTCCGGACCAGCCGTCGGAGCTCCCCGGCGAGCGCCGGCAGCAGGCCGCGAGACGGGAAACGCCCCGCCTGGACCACCGCGAAGCCGTCGCCCAGCTCGGCCAAGAGCGCCCGCACCTCGGGGCTCGATCGCTCGAGGAGTGCTTCCTTCGGGAAGAGCTCGGCGACCAGCGCCGCCGGATCGGGTGAAAGCCGGGCGTCGAGCCCCCACTCGGCGAGCGCGTCGCGGCTTTGGGTGTCGCGGACCGCGAGGAAGCGTGCCGCTTCGAGCCGTTCGCGGAGCGACCGGCGGAGCGCCGGTGGCAGGCCTCGAACGCCCTGGGCCCCAACCGCGTTGTAGGCCACCGCGGCGCCGCCGACGTCACCGGGACCGAGCACCCAGGGCTGGGGCCTTCGGCCGCCGAGCCGCCGCCGGGCCAGTGCGTCGGTGACCGTGGCGCCCAGCGCGCGCGCGGCGAGCCCCCAGGCGAGACTCCACCCTTCGCCTGTCAGCGCGCGGATCGTCCCGGTCCAGCGCGCCGCCAGCAGCTCGCCGCCGGCGAGGACCACCGCGTCGCGTGGCCCAGCACACGCTTCGAGCTCGGCGAGGGAGCCGCAAGGGACCCCACCGTGGGCCGAGAGATCGGCCTCGCGGGTGCTCCAGCAGTGGATCTCGACCGCTTTGCCCAGCTGCTCGAGGACGCCTCGTACGAGGTGCGGAAAGAGAAGGTCGCCGTAGTTGAAGCGGTCGAAGGCGCCGACCAGATGCCAGCGACGGCTCACGATCTCGTTTCCGGGGGCGATTCGGGCCCGTCCGCGGTCTCGCCTCTGCCCAGCGGGGGGTGGTCCCGGAGGACGGCACGGTGCGCCAGAACGCTGAGCAGCAGCAGGCTCAGGGCTACCCGCGTGGTCCAGGCGACGGCGGTGCCGACGATGTCGTAGTGGGCGGTGAGGTAGGCCAGATAGAGGACGTAGAGCGGCGTCTCGATGAGGTGGATCTTGGCGGTGATGTCGGGGCGGCCGGCGGCCTGGAGCAGGTGGAACGAGGGCTGCGCCAGCGCATGGAGGAAGACACCGGCGGCGAGGATCTGGGTCGGACGGTAGCTGTGGGCGGCGAAGTCGGCACCCAGCCACAAGGTGAGCGCCGGCCGGGCGCCGAACCCCGCCGCCAGCGCCAGCGGCGCCATCAGCCCCGCCATGCCGGCGAGACTCCGGTAATACAGGCGCAGGGCCCGCCGCGGCTCGAGGATCAGGCTGCTGGTGAAGGCCGGGAACAGCACCGCCATCAGCGCGTTGGGGAGCACCGAGAGGCGCTGGACGACCTCGAAGGGGGTGACGTAATAGGTCACCGCCGTCAGCGAGACGATGCCGCCGATGATGAACCGGTCGAGGTACAGCAGGAGCGGTGCCACCAGGTTGCTCACGGTCATCCAACCACCGAGGCGGAGCAGGTCGACGCCCAGGCGGCGCTCCGGCCGCAGCTGCCGCCACGAGATCGACATCTCGGCGAGCTGGCGGCGGACGAAGAAACCGAAGGCCACCAGCGCCGACAGCCGGGCGGCGAAGAGCACCGCGATGACCGGCACCAGGTTGGCGGTGAAGGGCAACACCAGGAGTGGTCCGGCGAAGATCAGCACCGCCATGGGCAACCGGACGAGGTTGAGTCGGACGAAACTCTGTCGCGCTTCGAGGAGGGCCCGGAGCCCGGTGTTCAAGAGCACCAGAGGCAGGGTCGCGGCGAGCAAGCGGAGGGCGCCGGCGATCTCTTGCCGCATGGCCGCCGGCGGGTGCAGCACGTGAGCGGTGAGCCAAGGGGCGAGGAGCAGCAGCGTCAGCCCCGAGACCAGCCCCAGCACCGCCAGGAAGATCATGCCGCTGGCGATGAGGCCGGGGAGCTCCGCCTGCTGTGGGGTGTCCAGCCGTCGCGCCACGCCCTGGGTCAGCGCACGGCCGACGCCGAGGTCGAAGAGCCCGAAATAGCTGACCAGCGCCCAGGCCAGGGCCAGGACGCCGAAGCGCACCTCGCCGAGGGCGCCGATGAGCGGGGGGACGGCGAAGAGCGCCGCCACCAGCGGCAGCGCGAGCCCCAGGAGGTTGACCACCAGGTTGCGCCGCAGCCGGTCTCGAGGCGGCCGGGGCGTGGCCTGGGGGGAGGGCTCCATGGGCGCGATTCTACGCCCCGTGGGGAACGGAGCTCGAAGGGGTGAGGGGCGGCGCCCCGGTGCGGCGAGCCGATCTTGCGACCGGCGTCGTGGCACCGGGGCGCCCGGAGAGCGGAGCTCAGGGCTCCATGGCTTCGAGGGCTTCGAGCCGCGCCGCGAGGGCATGGTTCTCGGCCTCGAGCTTCTCGACCGCCGCCAGCAGACGCTGGTTGAGCGCCTGGATGGCGGCCAGAGCGACGCCATCGGCATCGGTGGCGGCGATGTGCTTGTCATCGGAGCCCAGGCCGAAGGCGGCATAGAAGTCCTGGGCCATCGGCCCGAGGTGCGGGGTGTCGGCCTGGTCCTCGGTGAAGTTCCAGCGCTGGATCGGGATGGTCGCGAGCCGATCGAGGATATCGCCGGGCTTGACGCTCTCGACGTTCTCCTTGAGGTTCTTGTCCGAGGTCTGGACCACCGAGGTGACGGTGAGGACGCCGCCGGTGGTCAGCACCAGCTCGTTGGCGCCGTCCTCCTGCGAGTCGAAGATCAGGTCGCCGGAGCGGAAGGTCTGGCGCCACTCCCAGGTGTTGCCGGCAAACTGGGTCTGGACGTTGCCGGTGCCGGTGTTCTTGACCCGCAGGCCGCCGAAGTTGGCCGAGGTGTTGGCGTTGATCTGCAGGCGGACGTCGGCGTCGGCGCTTGTACCGCCGAGCACCACGTCGCCGTCGTTGAGGATGAACAGGCTGTTCGACGGCGCCACCGGCTGGATACGGAAGGGCAGACGCGAGCCACCGGTGACGTCACGGATGAAGAAGGAAGTCTCGTTGCCCGCCAGATCCCAGACCTGCGGCGCGAAGCCCGAGGAACCGTCCTGGTCGAGACGCATCGTGGGGGTGTTACCGGTCACGATGTGGAGGTCGGTGACCGGGTTGGACGTGCCGATACCGACATCGCCGTCGCTCTCGACGTAGAGGGCGCTCTGCCGGGCTCCGGCCTCGATGGCGAACACCAGGTCGGTGGCGCAATCGCCGTCGTTGTCGGCGGTACCGCAGTCGTTGAAGCCCAGGTAGTTCGCACCGCCGCTCACGTTCGAGTTGGCCTCGATCTCCCAGTCGTTGTTGGGGAAGGGGGCTGCGCTGGTATCGCCGAACTTGATGCGGTTGTTGTTCTCCATCATCAGGACGGAAGAGTCGCCGAAGGCCGGCGAATCAGGACAGTCGACGCCGACGCACAGGGCGTTGCGGATGACGCCGTTGGCGTTGGTCAGGACGACTTTCGGCGGGGGCTCCTGGCGCTTTGGCACGACACTGCCCCCGGCCAGGCTGAACCAACCGCGCTGGACCGTGCGCTTGTCGGTGGCCGCGTCTCCGCCGAGGCCGGCGTCCGAGCCGGAGCCTTCCGCCCGGCCCCTTGCCAGGGTCGCCTGGGTTTCGGAATTGAGCTCAGGAGCGAAGCGGAGCTCGTACTTGTAGTGTCCGTCGGCACCGGAAAGCTGGACCGAAGGGACTTCGCCGGCAGCGAAGCTCTTGACCACTGCGAAGCCGGCGGGGCCGGTGACGGTCACCCGCACCTGGCTGTAGGGAATCTGCGGCTGGAAGGTGACCAGGTCGGCGGTCACATCGACCGTTGCCAGGTCGGCGGCGCCGGCGAGCGAAGGGATGAGCAGAAGCGATGAGACGAGCAGCACACTCAAGGCGTTTCGCATCGACATCGATGACCTCCTGATGAGGGTTCCGGCCGGCGGACTCGCTTCGGGAATCGCAGCGGCAGCGGCCGGGTAGCACTGGCTGCACCGGTCCTGTCAAGGGCACGGCGGCAGCGGATCGGACACAGCTTGTAGCGAACCAGAGGAAACCGGACGGGCTGCCAGGATGGCCTCCGGGGTTCGGGAGTCGATCCGGAGCTAGGAAGGCCCGTCGAGGGGGCGGGCGCGAGGATCGCGTCCGCGGAGCGGCGAGGGGTCTCGTCGGCCCGCGTTCACCGCGAGAGAGGTCGAGGCGGACGACCCGCCGGTCCGCGTTCCAGGGGAGTCCCGGAGGCGGACCGGCGGATCACGAGGCTCAGGTCAGGGCTCCATGGCCTCGAGGGCGTCGAGACGCTCCGCGAGGGCCTTGTTCTGGGCCTTGAGCTCGTCGAGGGCGGCTTCCTTCTCGAGGAGCCGCTGGTACAGCGCCTGGATCGCCGCGAAGGCGACACCGTCGGCGTCGGTGGTCGAGATATGACGGTCGTCGGCGCCGACGCCGAAGGCCGAGTAGAAGTCCTGGGCGACCGGACCGATGTGCGGCGTGCCCTCGGCGTCGGTGATGTAGCGCCAGCGCTGCACCGGCACCGCGGCCAGCCGCTCGAGGATGTCCTCGTTGTCGACCGCCTGGAAGTCCTGCTTGAGGTTCTTGTCGGAGGTCGGGTTGAAGGAGGTCGCGGTGACGTTACCGTCGATGTCGAGGGTCCACTCGTTGGCGCCGTCTTCCTGCGAGTCGAAGATCAGGTCGCCCGCGCGGAAGGTCTGGCGCCATTCCCAGTCGACGTTGGTGTTGGCGAACTGGGTCTGGATGTTGCCGGTACCGGTGTTGACGACCCGGAGGCCGCCGAAGTTCGACGAGCTGTTCTCGTTGAT
>JAGQSE010000323.1 GCA_020439725.1 Acidobacteriota bacterium | reverse complement strand
CTGAACATCAGGCTGTCGTAGAGCGCGGTCTCACCCTCGGCGGTGAGCCCGGCCAGCCCGCCGCCGAGAAGCCGCAGATCGTTGGTCAGCTTCACCGCGAGCACCGGCAGCCGGTTGAAGGTGATGACCGCGGCGCGGTCCTTGGGACCGATCACCTGCTGGAAGAAGCTGAGCGCGGCGACCTTGCTCTGCTGCAGGGACTCGCGCATCGAGCCCGAGTTGTCGAGGACGATGCCGACGTGAATCGGCAGGTCGGCGACGGGCTCGAAGCGCGCCAGCTTCTGCGGTACGCCTTCCTCTCGGACCTCGAAATCACTGCGCTCGAGACCCGCCACCGGACGCCCGTTGCGATCGAGGACGGAGGTGTAGAGCTCGACGAACTGGACGTCGACCTTCTCCAGGTAGTCGGGGGCGTTGATGAACACCAGGTCTTCGGTGCTGTTGCCATCCGGAAGATAGGCGACGGCACGGACATAGGAGATGGCATTGCCCTTGGGCAGCTGGACCGGCTGCGTGTAGGGCGGCTGGTAGAGGGTGGCGACCTGGGCCTCGTCGAGGAAGATCTCGAGACGCTCGAGCGATCGGTCTTCGGGTACCTCGACCTCCGCGCGCACCAGCAGGCTGCTTTGGTACTGCTGTCCCTGCCGTGGCTCGACCAGCTTGACCTGGAAGCGGTTGCCGCCGGAGTTGATCAGCAGCTCGTCGTGGGCCACGGCGAGGCCCTCGCCGTCGAGCGCCTCGACCGCTAGCTCGTGGAGCCGCGGAAAGGGACCGAGATCGATTTCGACGTTGTAGGGCGGGCGGTTCTTGGTCAGCAGGTGCTGGCCGTCGAGGCTGAAGGTGACCTTCTCGATGTCGTCACCCAGCGCCAGCGTGTCGAAGCGGTGGAAACCGGTCAAGAGCTCGAGGCGCGGCGGGATGATCTTGATCGAGGTCTCGCCGTCGGCCACCGCCGCCGTGGCTTCGGCGAACAGCTCGGCACTCTCCGGGTCGATGCGGACCGGCGCGTCGTAGACCTCGTCCACCACCGGCACGGTGAGCTCCTGCTGCCAGCGGAAATAGCGCTTGCCATGAAGGTCTTCGAGCCGTAGCAGGAGGTCGTAGTCGCCGGGGCGCAGGTAGCGCTGGAAGGCGAGCGGGATCTCCTTCTCGTCGTAGCCGTCGGACGGCAGACCGAACTTGTAGCGGAAGCTCTCGAACAGGTGGTCACCGACGACGACCTCGCCGGTGAGGACGAACTCGTAGCTCCGATAGCCGGCGAGCTCCCCGGCCCCGACCTCCTCCGTCGGGACTCGCAGCAGACCCTGGGTCACCGTGCGGCTCTGGTAGCGGCCTGGAAATCGCACCTCGACCGAGGCGTCGAAGAGCTCGGCGCCCTCCGGGACCTCGGTGCTGAAGGACGCGAAGGTCGACAGCCATTCCTCGCTGCGCGGCGCCGGCTTGGCGAGGATCCGCCGGAGCTGCAGCTCGTACTCGGCCGGGGACCGGCGAATCAGCGCGATGGCCTGGCTCATCTGGTCGCCGTTCAAGCAGTCTCGAGCGACCTTGAAGGTCTGCTCGCCGGAGAAGCTTCCGGGAACCCACAGCCGTCCAGGCCCGGTGCCCTGATCGCGTAGGAAGACCAGGATGATGTTGGCGTCGACCTGCTCGGTCCCCTGGTAGATCCAGACCTCGACCGGGCTCCGCGTGGTGGTGCAGCGGACCTCGAAGGCGTTGGCAGGCTTGCCGTGGACCATCAGGATGCGGGCCCGGTCGTCGGTCAGGCTGCCGTAGAGCGAGCGAGCCAGCTGGGTATATCGTTCCCAACGGTCTTTGAGCTCGTTGCGCGCGGTTTCCGGAAACGGATCCCGAGCTTGCCAGAAACGCTGGATGAAGGCGTCACGCTGATAATCGGTCTTGAGCTCGAGGAACGCCTGCTTTTCACGCTGGAGGATGAGCGGCTCGATGTCACGGAGCCAATCGACGAAGCGTTGCGCGAGCGGCGGGGGCAGCGCCACGGCTCCACCCGCCGTGTCGGCGCCGGGCGTCTCGGAGGATGCGGGGAAAGCCCCGGTCGCTGCTGGGGCTGCCGGGGCCGCCGGGGCTGCCGGGGTCTCCTGAGCCGGGGTGGCGTCGCCGGAGCCCACCTCGCGCGGACCCTCGAGGCCGCCAGCTGCGACGGTGCCCAGGCCGACCGCCAAGATCAGCGCGACAGCCGTCCTTCGGAAGTTCATCACTGCCTAGCTCAACAACCGGCGGCCTGGATGGATTCCCTCATCGTCTCGGTGGAGCTCGGCTCGTGCGGCCGTCTCAGCCGACGTCGAGCTCGGCGATGACGGGGAGGTGGTCGCTCGCCACCCGCGCGATGCGATGGCGGCAGCGAAAGACCGAGACGGGCTCGACGGGACCGCGCAGGAACAGCTTGTCGAGGGAGCCGCGGGGCGAGAACGAGGGATAGGTGCGAATCCCTCGGGGGCCGGTGCGGGTCTCGTGATCCGTAGCGCAGTGGAAGTCGAGGACGTCGACGAAGAAGGGCCGGAGCAGCGTCCGCCAATCGTTGGTATCGCCACCGACGATGCAGGCCTGCTCGACGTCCAGGTCGGCGAACTCGCGGGAGCTGGCGAGCAGCCCGATCTGCTGGCGCCGCTCCCGCGCCGAAAGACCCAGGTGGAGGTTGAAGACCTCGAGCCGAGCCCCCCGCGGGCCCGGTCCGAGTGCCAGCGTCGTGTGCTGGCAGCCGCGTCGCTTGCGGATGCCGATGGTCAGATCGATGTTGCGCTCGCGCAGGATGGGAAACCGGCTCAGGGTGGCGTTGCCATAACGCCCCTTGCGCAGCGTGACGTTGTGACCTACGGCATAATGGGGGAACTCGAGACGTACTGCGAGCTCCTTCGCCAGGTCGAGCTCGTTCGAGCGAGGCGCCCCGTCGTCCACCTCCTGCAACAACACGACGTCGGGATCATGGTCGCGGAGCACCTCGACGATCCGCTCTGGCCGGAACCGCCGGTCGACCCCGATGGCGCGGTGGATGTTGTAGGTCACGAGTCGCAGACGCACGTCGAAGAGGCTCCTCCGCGGTAGGTTTCGGACCTCTTCCCTCGAGATGCCCGGCCCGTCGCCGGACGGATCCTAGCAGCTGCGGCGTGGAGCCGCTCAGCACCGACCAGCAACCCCTTTTCCGGAGATTTCGCTCATGCTTCGCAAGACTTCCAGCCTGATCCTCCTCGCCCTGCTCTGTGCATCCACCTCGCTCCTCGCGGCGACGCCGACGCACCTCACGGTCCGTGTCCTGAGCAAGGATGCCAAGTTCGTCGGCACCTCGATGGGTGGCGTCGAGGTGCTGGTCCGCGACGCCGAGACCGGTGAGCTTCTCGCCCAGGGTGTCACCTCGGGCAGCACCGGGGACACGGCCCGCATCATGCGCACGGACCGCCAGCGCGGTATGACCCTGTCGACGGAGGGCTCTGCCAAGGTCGACCTGGTGGTCGATCTCGACGAGCCGACCCTGGTCGAGATCTCCGCCCGCGGACCGCTGGCGCAGCGCCAGTCGGCCCAGCGGGTGAGCCTCACCCAGTGGATGCTTCCGGGCAAGGACGTCGACACCGGCGACGGCCTGCTCCTCGAGCTCCCCGGCACCGTCGTCGACGTCCTCGCCCCCGCCACGCATTCGGCGGTCACGGGGGTGCCCGCCGAGGTGTCCGTCGAGGTCAACGTGACGATGATGTGCGGCTGCCCGCTGTCCCCCGGCGGTCTCTGGGACTCGAACGGCTTCGAGATCCGAGCGCTGGTCTCCCTCGACGGCGAGCGCCGCGCGGACCTCGACTTCGACCTCGCCTACGCCGGCACCGTCAGCCGTTTCGCGGGCACCTTGAAGGCCCCCGAGCCCGGCGCCTACGACCTCACCGTCTACGCCTTCCAGAAAGCCACCGGCAACACCGGTCTCGACCGGGCGACGGTGATCGTGGTCGGGGAGTGAGCCCCGAGCGCCCCGTCGGCGGCTCGTCCCGACTTGCCGTAAGTGTAGGAATCCACTATACTTTCTGATGGTTTGCTGACGATACAACGCGGGAGAGTGCTGCAGCTTTCCGTTATGGAGAGAGTGCGAAAGGAATCGTCGTCAGGAGCCTTTTTCTTCTCGCCAGGGGTGCCGTGCTCCCCGGCGTTCTCGGGTCCACATTCACCATCGGCGGCTCTGGCGCCGTAGTCCGGCGTCGATGCTTGCCGGATCTTGGACCTGTTTTCGTCGTTTCGGAGGACTGCCCATGCCCCATTCCCGTGTCTCGATCTCCCAACTCGCCCTCGGTGTCGCTGCCGGGTGCGCGCTGCTGCTGGCGCCGGCCGTGCTGCGCGCCGAGCAGCCTGCCGACGGAGCCGGCCCCGGCGCCGAGCAGACGGCTCAGGTTGTCGCTCAAGCCCCGGCCGCGGCTCCCACCGCCCAGACCACTCAGCCCGCGAACGTCCAGGGCCTCAAGGCCTTTGTCGACGAAGAGGGCCGTCTGCGCCCACCCACGGAGGCGGAACAGCTCCAGGTGACGCGCGGCGAGCTCGCCGCCCTCGGTGCCGCGGTGCGTCAACAAGCGCCGGTGAAGAGTGCCGACGGCACGCTGTCGCTGGTCCTCGACACCTCGTACCTGCAGTCGGCCGTCGCCCACGTGGGTGAGGACGGCAAGATCGTCTGGGATTGCGTCGAGCACACCGCCGACGCCCCGGTGCAGTCGGTCGCGCGGGAGGAGAAGTAAGCCATGGCACGCTTCCACCGCATCCCCGCCTTCGCCGCTCTTCTCGCCCTGGCCCTAATCGCGCTGCCGGCCCTGCCCGCCGCCGCCGCCAACATCATCATCAACAACGTCGACGCGCCCGGGGTCGGTTTCAACGATCCGACGCCAGTGGCGCCCATCGGCGGCAACACCGGCGTGACGCTCGGTGAGCAGCGCCTGATCGCCTTCCAGTTCGCGGCGGACATCTGGGGCGGGACCCTCGACAGCGACGTCGACATCGTCGTCCAGGCTACGTTCCAGCCGCTCAACTGCACGCCCACCAGCGGGACGCTGGGTTCCGCGGGGACGATCCAGATCTTCTCGGACTTCCCCGGTGCACCGCTGGCCGGCCACTGGTACCACTCGGCGCTGGCCAACAAGCTGGCGGGCTTTGACCTCACCCCCGGTCCGCCGGATCCGGGGCTTCTGCAGCCACCCTTCAACGACGACATCGTCGCCTTTTTCAACGGCGCGGTGAACAACGACCCGAACTGCCTGGGCGGTGCCAACTGGTACTACGGTCTGGACAACAACCCCGGGGCGGACATCGACTTCCTCAACGTCCTGACCCATGAGCTGGGCCATGGCCTGGGCTTCGCCAACTTCATCAGCGAGGACACGGGCGCGGGACCGCTGGGTCTGCCCGATGTCTACAGCTCCTTCACGCATGACAACACCCAGGGCCTCAACTGGAACGTCATGACCGACGCCCAGCGTCAGCTGTCGGCGGTCAACACCGGCAACGTCGTTTGGGACGGCGCCAACGTCACGACCAAGGCGCCCGAGTTCCTCGGCCCGCGCCCGGTGTTGACTATCCACTCGCCGGCCTCGATCGCCGGCAACTACGAAGCGCAGACCGCGGCTTTCGGTGCGCCGCTGACCACCGCCGGTGTCACCGGGGACGTGGTTCTGGTCGACGACGGCACCGGCACCCCCAGCGACGGCTGTGAGCCCATCGCCAACGCGGCGCAGGTCGCCGGCAACATCGCGCTGATCGACCGCGGCACCTGCGCCTTCACCATCAAGGTGGCCAACGCCGAGGCTGCCGGCGCGGTGGCGGCCATCGTCGCCAACAACGTCGCCGGCGGGCCGGCTCCGATGGGCGGCACGGACCCGAACATCACCATCTCCTCGGTCGGCATCACGCTGGCCGCGGGCAACGCCATCAAGGGTGAGCTGCCCGGGGTCAACGCGACCATGAAGCTCGATGCTTCGCTGCTCGCCGGCGGGGACGACAACGGTCGAGTGCGCCTCTACGCCCCCGCCGTCGTCGCCCTCGGTTCGTCGATCTCCCACTTCGACACCGTCGCCACTCCGAACCTGTTGATGGAGCCCTTCATCAATGCGGACCTGGCGGCGGCCACCAGCACCGACCTGACCCCGTATCTGCTCGAGGACGAGGGCTGGATGCTGCTCGATTCCGACGGCGACGGCTTCCCGAACATCGAGGACGCCTGCGTCGACTCGGACCTCAGCCCGACGGTGGTCATCGACGGCTGCAACTCCCACGCCGCCAACGTGCTGGTCGACCAGGGCTGCTCCGTCAGCGACCTGGTCGGTGCCTGTGGCGACAGTGCGTCGAACCACGGCCAGTTCGTCGCGTGCACGGCACAGCTGACCTTCTCGCTGTGGCGCGATCACACGATCAGTCTGCGCGACAAGGTGCGGATCCTGATCTGCGCCGCCTTCGCCGACATTCCCTGACCTCCGGCGACAGCGACCCTCGGGGGCCCATCCGGTTGGTTCCGGGTGGGCCCTTTTTCATTTCAGGCCGGGATAGCTCGCTTATGAATCCAGGCAACCGGAATCGGGGGAGAGGAGAGCGGGAATCGGGCTACCCGATAGAGGTCCCCCGTAGTTTTCTTGGATTGGAGGACGCGGGAAGATCTATTTAAGGCAACTCTTTCGTCTCCGAGGGGGTGTCGAGATATTCAGAAGAAATAAATTGCTATAGATGAATATGTTGTTATCGCGCCACGCAGACCTGCTTGGACGACACTTCACTTACAGGTAGACGGGATCGGCATGCCGCCGGGTCTCCGAGCTACGGGAAAAGGGGAGTTGCCATGCTCAAGCACCTGCGGACTTTCGTTCTTCTGTCGACCGTCGCGGTCGGGCTGGTGGCGGGCGCTGCCGTGACGCTGATTCATGACGTCGAGGCCGGTGTGCAGCTTGCGGGCGACGGTGGGGTCGGAATCGATCCCAATGACTGAGGCCTTTTCGCCTGCGCCTATCAGGCTGACCGAGTCTTGTCCCGTCGCGCGTCGGGCTTGGATCTACTGCCCCCGAGACCGTCATCGAGTCTCTTGAGGCGGACCCCGGCGCGCGGCGAGGCCTACGCGGCCGATCGCTAGCCGTCGCTCTGTTCCATCGTCGCGCGGGAGATCCGGGTCACCAGGCCACGGGGTAGGAGGCCGGGGAGGCGGGTGGCGATCTTCTTCGCCAGGCTCGGAACCACCACCGTCTTGCCCCGGAGCATCCCCGCGTAGCCGGCGCGGGCGACCCCGTCGGGGGCGTCGGCATTGGCGAAGGCTTTGACGTCCTCGAGGCCGCCGGTGGCGGCGAAGCCGGTTTCCGTGGCGCCGGGGCAGAGGACCGTCACCGTGACGCCGGTGCCCTCGAGCTCGTTGGCGATGGCCTCGCTGAACGAGAGGACGAAGGCCTTGGTGGCGTAGTAGACCGCCTGCAGGGGCCCGGGCAGGAACGCGGCCATCGAGGCGAGGTTCAGGATCCGGCCGTGACCCCGTGCGACCATCCCGGGCAGAAGGAGGCGGGTGAGGCCGGTGAGGGTCACGACGTTGAGCTGGATCATCGCCTTGTCGGCGGTCCAGTCACGCTCGTGGAACTTGCCATGGCCACCGAAGCCGGCGTTGTTGATCAGGACGTCGATCGCCAAGCCCT
>JAGQSE010000322.1:4376-6353 GCA_020439725.1 Acidobacteriota bacterium | reverse complement strand
TTCGGTCCCGACGGCTATCTCTACATCGGCCTGGGGGATGGCGGCAGCGGCGGCGATCCGCTCAACAGCGGCCAGACGCTGACCACCCAGCTGGGCAAGATCCTGCGAATCGATGTCGATGGCGACGACTTCCCCGGCGACGCCAACCGCAACTACGCGATCCCCGCGGACAACCCCTTTGTCGGCAACGCGTCGGCTCTCGACGAGATCTGGGCCTACGGCCTCCGCAACCCGTGGCGGTTCGGCTTCGACCGCTCGACCGGAGACCTGATCATCGCTGACGTCGGGCAGGGCCAGTGGGAGGAGATCGACTTCCAGCCCGCCGCGAGCTCGGGCGGTGAAAACTACGGCTGGCGGCGGATGGAGGGCACCCACTGCTTCAATCCGAGCACCGGCTGTGACACCGGCTCGCTGGTCTACCCGATTCTCGAATACCAACACCTCTCGGGCCGCTGCTCGGTGACCGGTGGCTATCGCTACCGCGGGAGCAACAATCCCAACCTGGTCGGTACCTACCTGTACGCCGACTACTGCAGCGGCGAGATCTGGGGCGCCACCCCGGACCAGAACGACCAATGGCTGTCGCGTCTGCTCTACGACGCGCCGTTCAATGTCACCACCTTTGGCGAGGACGAAGACGGCGAGGTCTATCTCGTCAACTACAACGGTGGCGAGCTCTACCGCGTGGTCGACAACAGCTTGCCCAACGACCTCTTCGAGGATGGCTTCGAGGGCGGCGACCTGTCGCAGTGGGGCTCGGTCACCGGTGGCGAAGACCTGGCGGTCAACGCCACGGCGGCCCTGGTGGGGAGTCTGGGGCTCGAGGCGACGGTCAACGACCTCTCCCCTCACTACCTGGTCGACGACACGCCCGTGGCAGAGACGGAGTACCGGGTCCGCTTCGTCTTCGATCCGAACTCGATCACCATGGACCAGAACAAGCGTCACAAGATCCTGACGGCATTCGCCGAGACGCCGTCGCGCCGTCTTCTGACCCTGGTGCTTCGCTATGCCGACGGCACCTACTTCCTGCTCGCCAAGGGGCACCTGGACGACAACACCTGGGCGAAGACCGCCTGGGTCGACATCGGTGATCAGCCCGTGAGCCTCGAGGTCGAGTGGCTGGGGGCGACCGCCACCAACGCCTCGGACGGCGTGCTGCGGCTGTGGGTCGATGGCGTGCTCCAGGAGACGCTGGTCGGTCTGGACCTGGACGACGGCCGGGTCGACAACGTCCGTTTCGGTCTGGTCGGTGGCGTCGACACCGGGACGGCGGGGAGCTCGTTCTTCGACGACTTCATCTCGGTGCGGCACCAGTACATCGGCCCACCGATCTGAGGCCGAAGCCCGCGATCCCCGCGAGGCGCCCGGTGTCGGCGGTTCCCCCGCCGTGCCGGGCTCCGGTAGCATCGGCCCGATGCGCGTCTTCCTGTCGAATCTGGGGTGCAAGCTCAATCAGGCCGAGCTGGAGGCCATGGCCCGGCGCTTCCACAGCGCCGGCCACCAGGTGGTGACCGCCCTCGTGGACGCGGATCTGCACGTCGTCAACTCGTGCACCGTGACCCACCTGGCGGCGCGCACCTCGCGACGCGCCGTCCGGCGCGGGCAGCGGCAAAACCCTCGGCTCAAGACCGTGCTGACGGGTTGCTACGCGAGCCACCGGCCCGGCGACGCGGCGGCGGTCGAGGGTGTCGACCTGGTGGTCGACAACACGCAGAAGGAGAGCTTGGTCGAGATCGTCGGCGAGGCCTTCCCCGACACCCTCCCAGCGCCTCGAGCCCTGCCGGTGCCCTTCGTACCCCTCGAGTTCGGCAACCACCGCGCGCTGGTCAAGGTCGAGGACGGCTGCAACATGCGCTGCTCCTTCTGCATCATCCCGACCACCCGCGGCCGCCAGCGGAGCCGCCCGGTGGCCGAGTGCGTCGCCGAGGTCCGCGCCCTCGCCGCAGCCGGAGCCCACGAGGTGGTGATCACCGG
>JAGQSE010000322.1:0-4297 GCA_020439725.1 Acidobacteriota bacterium | reverse complement strand
TGCGGCTCCGGTTGACCTCGATCGCGCCCTGGCAGCTCGATCGCCATCTTCTGCGGCTGGTCGGCCAGCCCCGGGTGTGCCGGCATCTCCACCTGTCGCTGCAGAGCGGTTGCGATGCGACGCTCCGGCGCATGCGGCGGCCGTACACCGCCGAGCGCTATGCCGAGATCGTCGCGGAAGCGCGGGAGGCGGTGCCCGGTCTGGCGGTGACCACCGATGTCATCGTCGGGTTCCCCGGAGAGACCGAAACAGAGTTCGAAGCGAGCCGGGCCTTCGTCCGCCGACTGAGTTTCTCGAAGGTCCATGTCTTTCCCTACTCGGAACGTGCCGGCACGGCCGCGGCCGAGCTTCCGGGGGCCGTCGAGCCGGCGGTTCGCGCGGCGCGAGCGGCGGCCATGGCGGAGACCGCCGCCGAGGGCGAGGAGGCCTTTCGCCGCCGCCACGTGGGCCGGGTCGAGACGGTGGTCTGGGAGGGCCGGCGGCGGGGCCGCTGGCAGGGGATGACCGACAACTACCTTCGCGTCCAGACCGTCTCCCGCGCGGACCTGGCGCTCACCCCGACCGCCACCCGGCTGACCGCCATCGACGGCGAGGCGCTCCTGGGCGAGCCGTGCTCCGAGGCGCTACCGGAAAAACCGGTCGCGACTCGGCGGTCGTCGTCGCTTCGCGAGGCTCACTGAGCATGGAACCCAGACGCGTCTTGCCATCCATCGACCCCGACATCCGGCGCGCGTCGACGCTGCCCGGCTGGTTTTACGGTGATCGGGAGCTCTTCGACCGCTCACGGGACGCGATCTTCGCCAAGAGCTGGCAATGGATCGGCGACGCCGACCGGGTCCGCGTACCGGGTCAGGCCGAGCCGCTGGCGCTGCTCGAGGGCTTCCTCGACGAGCCGCTGGTCCTGGTCCGCGACGGCGACGACGAGCTTCGCTGTCTGTCCAACGTCTGCACCCATCGGGGACACCGCGTGGTCGAGAGCCCGGGCAAGCTGCGCCATCTCCGCTGCCGCTACCACGGTCGGCGCTTCGGGCTCGACGGCTGCTTCCAGCACATGCCCGAATGCGAGGCCGCGGTGGGCTTCCCGTCGGCGGCGGACAACCTGCCCAGGGTCGCCCTCGAGGGATGGGGCAAGCTTCTCTTCGCGAACCTCGAGCCCGCTGTGCCCTTCGCCGATCTCATCGCCGAGGTCGAGCGGCGGGTCGGCTTCCTGCCTCTGGACCGGTTGAGCTTCGAGCCGCGCCGCTCGCGGGATTACCTGGTCCACGCTCACTGGGCTCTCTACTGCGACAACTATCTCGAGGGCTTCCACATCCCGTTCGTCCATGCCGACCTGGCGGAGACCCTCGATTACGGCAGCTACCGTACCGAGCTGCTGCCCCACGCCAGCCTCCAGCTGGGAATCGCCAAGGGCGCGGAGGAAGCGTTCGACCTGCCCCCGTCGTCGCCGGACTTTGGCCAGCGGGTCGTCGCCTACTACTTCTGGCTCTTCCCCAACACGATGCTCAACGTCTATCCGTGGGGCGTGTCGGTCAACGTCGTCCAGCCGCTGGCGGTGGATCGGACACGGGTCAAGTTTCTGTCCTACGTCCTCGACGAGTCGAAGCTCGGTAGCGGTGCGGGTGCCTTGCTCGACCGGGTCGAGCGCGAGGACGAGGAAGTGGTGGAGACCGTCCAGAAGGGCGTGGGCTCAAGGCTCTACCGGAGCGGTCGCTTTTCCCCGGCGCGCGAGCAGGGGGTGCACCACTTCCACCGCATGCTGGCGGCGGCGCTCGGGTGACCCGTCGTCAGGTCTCGCCCAGACCCAGGTCCCGGTAGACACCCTCGGTCAGTGCCTGGGTCCGCGCCCGGTGTTGCTCGTCACCGGGCGAGCCGTTGAGCGCGATGGCCACCACCAGGTCGTGCTCGGGGTCGGCGAAGGCGGTCGAGGTCCGGCGCCCGCTATGCCCGAAGGTACGACGCGAGGCGAGGCGGCCGTAGCCGTAGGGCATGCGAGCCCCGCCGGTGTTCCCTTTGGAGTCTGGATCGCCGGCATCCTCGGGACAGGTGAAGTAGTGCTCCGAGTTGACGATCAAGCCGAGGCCCCAGTCGAGGGGCGCCTTGAAGGTGTGGTCGTACATCCCCACCCGATGCGGTGCGGTGAGCGCCTCGACGGTCTGGGGTAGGAGCACCCGCCGACCGTCGAGGACGCCGCGGCCGAGGAGCATGCGATAGAAGCGGCCGAGCTGCGCCATCGGGCCGACGCCGTTGGCGCCCGGGTTGACGCCGGTCACTCGGTCCTCGCGGTTCCATGGGAAGGGGCGCCAGCCGGGCTCGAAACCCGAGGCGGTGATCTCGCCGGCGTCGTCGCCGGCGCTCGACGACGCTTCGGTGTCGTAGATGGGGGCGACACGGTGGGGATCGCTGCGGTAGACCTCGACGGGCATGCCGATCCAGCAATCGTCCATCCCCAACGGCTCGAAGACCTCGTCGCGGACATAGCGTTCAAAGGGCCGGCCGTCGATCCGTCGGACGACCTCCCCAAGCACGAACCAGCTCGCCTGCATGTGGTAGCCGGCCTTTTGCCCCGGCACCCACCGGGGCTCCGGTCGGGCCGAGCAGATGCGCTCGAGGACCTCGTCCCAGGAGGCGGCGGGCCATGGCAGGTTGAGCAGCCGGAAGCCACCGGTGTGGGTCAGGACGTGGCGCAACGTGATGCTCTCCTTGCCGCGCGCTCCGAACTCCGGCAGATGCCGCGCCACCGGATCGTCGAGCTCGAGAAGCCCGCGCTCCCAGAGCTGCGCGATGGCCACCGCCCCCACGGGCTTGGTGGCGGACAGCCAGATCATCTGGGCGTCGCGGCGCAAGGCTTCGTCGCGGCGCTTCCTGCCCAGGCCGAGGTCCGCGATGGTTTCGCCCCGCCGCCAAACGAAGATCTGGCCGCCGTGGTGCCAGCCCGCCGCGACGCCCTGGCGGAAGGCCTCGACGGTGGTGGGCAGGCGGTCGGCGCCAGGGCCGTCGACATCGATCATGGGCGCGTCTCCTTCGATCGCTGCTGGAAGATATGGCCATCGTCGAGACGGATCGCGGTCAGCTTCTGGCCATAGACACAGCCGCTGTCGAGGGCGACGACGCCCTCCTCGAGAAACAGACCGAGGGCGGCCCAATGCCCGAAGACCACGGTGACGTCCCGATTCCGCCGGCCAGGGGCAGCGAACCATGGGAAATGCCCCGGCGGTGCCTCCGACGGCGGGCCGTTGAAGCGCAGCATCTCGCCGTGGGCGTCGCAGGTGCGGATCCGGGTGAGCGCCGCCAGCGCCTGCCAGAGGTCGGAGATCTCGTCGTCCTCGCTGTCGTCGTCGAGCGGCCGCCGGTCGAGGAGACGGCGGCGCTGGGGTCCCGCCAGGGCTGCCTCGACCCGTCGTGCCTTGGTCTCCGCCTGGTCCGCGGTCCAGGACGGCAGCAGACCGGCGTGGACCATCAGCAGGTCGTCCTCGCGCACCAGGAGCGGCCGCCGCGAGAGCCACTCGACCAGCTCGTCCGAGTCCTTGGCGTCGAGCACGGCATCGAGGGTGTCGCCGGGACGTTCGCCGGCAATCCCCGCGGCGCGGGCCTGAAGGTGTAGGTCGTGATTGCCCTGGACGGCGGTGAAGCGGTCCCCCATCTTGCGCTCGAGATCCCGCGCCCAGCGCAGCACCGCCAGCGAGTCGGGACCGCGGTTGACCAGGTCTCCGACCAGCCACAGGCGGTCCCGCTTCGGATCGAAGGGGAGGCGGTGCAACAGCTTGCGCAGGGTGCGGTAGCAGCCGTGGACGTCGCCGATCGCGAAGGTCGCCATGCCAACGGCACGATGCCCCATTCGGCGGCGTGGTGCAAGGGGCGGCGGTGCGGTGCCGCGTCGATCCGGGGCTGGTCTGACTTGCGGCAGTGTGGGACACTAAGAGGTCAGTTTCGATTCGATGCCCGGCTACCGCCGCCTGGAGCCCCGAGTGATCCCCGACCTCTCGACGTCCATCCTCGACCGTCTGCGCAGCGCCTCGGCGTTGATGTTGTGGCGGGCCGGTGCCGTTCGGGTCGACCTCGAGGAGCCGTTTCGCCTGGCCTCGGGAAACCGTAGCCCGATCTACGTCAACTGCCGTCAGGTCCTTTCCGACCCGGTGTTCATGGGGCTCTTTCTCGCCTGCGCGCGGTGCCTGCTCGCCGACCGGGGCGTCGCCAGCGATGCCGTCGCCGGCGGTGAGACGGCCGGGATCCCCTACGCCGCCTACCTGGCGCAGGGACTCGACCGATCGATGCTCTACGTGCGCAAGAAGCCCAAGGG
>JAGQSE010000321.1:245-6919 GCA_020439725.1 Acidobacteriota bacterium | reverse complement strand
CCGACTACCCCTTCACCACCCTCACTCCGCAGCTCGGCGTGGTCGGGTCTCCGGGGTGGGGCGACCCCTTCGTTCTCGCCGATCTGCCCGGTCTGATCGCGGGCGCCGCTGCCGGCGCGGGTCTAGGGACGCGGTTTTTGCGGCATGCCGAACGATGCCGGGTGCTCGTCCATCTGGTCGAGCTCTCCGCTCTCGACGAGGCCGGCGATGCCGCCGAGGATCTGGCTACCGTCGAGCGCGAGCTCGAAGCCTTCGACCCGGAGCTGGCACGCCGTCCACGGCTGGTGGTCGGCAGCAAGGCCGACGCGGCGGTCGAGGAGCGCCGGCGGCAGTTGCGCGCAGCCGCCGAGGAGCGGGGTCTGCGGTACCTCGAGATCAGCTCCGCCACCCGCTCGGGACTCGACGCGTTGCAGGTGGAGATCCGCCGGTTGTTGGCGGAGGCTCGAGCCGCTGAAGAGGCGGCCGGCGGTGAGGGTGGCGACGACGAGCCGTTGGTGGGAGCCGAGAGTTGAGGCTCGGTGTCTTTGGCGGGAGCTTCGACCCCATCCATCGCGGTCACGTCGAGCCGGTGCTGGCGGCGCGGGACGCCCTCGGTCTCGACCGGGTGCTCTATCTCCCCACCGCCGATCCGCCGCACAAGCCCGGACGGCTGGTCACGCCGGCCCACCGCCGCTTCGCGATGGTCGAGCTGGCGCTGCTGGCGCACGACGATCTCAAGGTGTCGGCCCTCGAGCTGACTCCCGGACGGCCCGCCTACACGGTCGAGACCTTGGAACGGCTGCGGCGCGAGCGGTCCGGGGATGCGTTGGTCCTGCTCGTCGGAGCGGACTCCTTCGCTCACCTCCATACCTGGCGACGCTGGCGCGAGCTGGCCGAGCTCGCCGAGCTGGGGGTGATGGTGCGACCCGGGTGGGGCCTCGACCACATGCCGGAGGAGACGCCGGCGGAGCTTCGCGCCCTCCTCGCATCTCCCCGGGTGACGCTGGTCGAGGGCCATCCGGTCGACCTTTCAGCCACCGAGATCCGGCGACGCCTCGCAGCGGGGCTCGAGCCGCCGGCGGGTGCGTTGGCCGATTTGGTCCTCGCCTACATCACGAAGTATGATCTTTACCGTTGATCGACCCATGACTGCATCCACCGAGATCACGCCCACCATCGCCGACCGCGTCCGTCTCGCCACGTCGGCGGCCCTCGACCGCAAGGGACTCGACGCCAAGGTTCTCTACCTTGGGCCCGTCTCGGACTTCACCGACTACTTTCTGCTGGTCAGCGGCGCGAACCCGCGCCAGGTCCAGGCCATCGCCGATGCCGTCGATGAAACGCTCCGCCGCGAGGGCGTGAGACCGCTCCATGTAGAGGGCCAGCGGAGCGCGCAATGGCTGCTGCTCGACTATGGCGACTTCCTGGTGCACGTCTTCGATCGCGAACGCCGCGATTTTTACGCGCTCGACCGACTTTGGTCGGACGCCAAGGATGTGACCGAAGAGTTCGTGCCTTGACCGCCGGGGTTTCCCTCGACCGCTTCCTCGCCACCGCTCCTTCGCTCTCCAAGTCTCTCCAGGGCCTTCGCCGCGCCGCCGCTTCCGAGGCACCGGTGCTCATCCTCGGACCGCCGGGCTCCGGGCGCTCGACCCTGGCGCGGGCGCTCCACGAGGCATCGCCGCGCCGTTTCGGGGCGCTGGTCGAGGTGGATCCCGGGGTGGTGCCCAGCCAGCTCTTCGAAAGCGACCTCTTCGGGCACGAGGCCGGAGCCTTTACGGGGGCCGATGGCGCCAGCCCCGGCCGCATCGGTCGTGCGGCCGGCGGCACGTTGCTCCTCGACCACGTCGAAGAGCTGCCCCTGGCGGTGCAGGCCAAGCTCCTCCGGCTGGTCGCCGAGCGGCGCTATGCACCGCTCGGGGGGAGGGAGCGCGAGGCCGACGTCCGCTTCCTCGCCATCGCCGGCGCCGACCTGAGCGAACGCGTCGCGGCGGCAGCCTTCCGCGCCGATCTCTTCTATCGCCTCGAAGTCCTCGCCTTCCGGCTGCCGCCGCTGGCCGAGCGGCGCGCCGATCTGCCGGCGCTCTTCGATGCGTTGCTCGAGGATCTCGGAACACGGTTCGAGCGCCCGGGGCTCGAGCTGACGCCGGCGGCTCGTTCGTGGATGCTCGACCACCCCTGGCCCGGGAACCTTCGCCAGGTGAGGAATCTCCTCGAGCGTCAGTTGATCCTCGGCGACGGGGCGATCCTCGATCCCCAGCCGCCACGGGACGGCGAGCGGCCGGTGCCCCTCCTAGAGCTCGAGCGGCGTCAGATCCTGCGGGCTCTCGCTTATACGCGAGGCCACCAGGGTCGTGCGGCGGAGCTCCTCGGGATCAGCCGCAAGGCGCTGTGGGAGAAGCGGCGGCGCCACGGTCTACCGTGACGCCGCAGCCCCGCTTCGCCCCTCGGGAAGGCTCGTCAGCGGCCGCGCCACTCGGGCGGGCGCTTGGCGAGGAAGGCCTCGACCCCCTCCGCCTTGTCCTCGGTCGAGAAGGCCAGGCAGAACAGGTCTCGCTCGTAGACGATGCCTTCGCCGAGCGGCAGCTTCTCGCTGGCGCGCACCGCTTCCTTGGCCAGCCGCAGGGTCACCGGGCTCATGCCGGCGATGCGACCGGCGAGCTCGAAGGTCTTGTCGCGAAGCTCGTCGTGGGGAAAGACCATCTCGACAAGACCCAGCCGCAGCGCTTCCTCGGCACCGATCATGTCTCCGGTGAGCGTCAGGCGCATCGCCTGGCCCAGGCCGACGAGGCGTGGCAGCCGCTGAGTGCCGCCGCCGCCCGGGATCAGGCCGAGCTTGATCTCCGGCTGGCCGAAACGGGCACGGTCGGAGGCGATCCGCAGGTCGCAGGACATGGCGAGCTCGCAGCCGCCGCCGAGGCAGAAGCCGTTGATCATGGCAATCACCGGCTTGGGAAAGTCGGAGAGGACGTCGAACATCCGCGGAAAGCGCATCGCCTGGCGCTGGTCGAGGGGGGAGCGCCCGGCGAACTCGGAGATGTCGGCGCCGGCGATGAAGCTCTTGTCCCCGGCGCCGGTGATCACGACGACGCCGACGCCGGCGTCGGACTCGAGCTCCTTGAGGACCGTGAAGAGATCGCGTTGGACCTGGGCGTTCAAGGCGTTGAGCTTGTCGGGGCGGTTGACGGTGACGACGGCGACGCGATCGGTGCGGTCCAGGAGGACGGTTTCGGTCATGATGCTTCTCCTCGGCGCGAAGGGACTCTTGCGGATTTGAGGGTGGAGGCCGCGTGGCGCGAAGCGTCCGTTGCGCGGCGCCAGAGATTGTGGCACGCACCGCCGAGGGCGACAAGGAATGGTCCGGGGGCTCCCGGGATCGCTCCCCGGGCCGTCGTGGCCACTCCTTGACCCTTGCGCGCGCTACTTCTTAGAATCAATTCTCCGAGACTCCCGTCGTGCCTGCCTAGCATCCATGATCACCGGCCACAATACCGACGTCCGCCACAACGACGTCGTGTTCCACGTCCAGTCCGAGGACAAGGGCACCGGCAACCCGTTCATCGAGACCCTCGTCTATGTCGGTGGGCGGGTGCTCGCCGCGAAGCGGGTCAGCTACGCCAAGCTCCTCGAAGAAGGAGCCGGCGACAAGGCCATCGTCGCGCTGATGGAGAATCAGCACCGGCGTACCATCGCGGCGATCCGCGGCGGCAAGCTCGACGAAAAGCTCCTCGACCTGACCCAGGGCTCCGGCGAGCTCCGCCCGACGGCCGGCCCGCGGGCCACCACCGGCAGCAGCGCGGTGGTCGCCAGCGGCTCCAGCGAGGTTCTGGCGCCGCCGGACATGGCTGCCGACGACGGCGACGGGGAGCGCACCCTGGACCAGGTGATCCTCGACTACCTCACCTCCGAAGCGGACCAGGAGCAGCTCCTGCTGATGGTCGACGGTGAGCAGCAGCTGGGGCTCGGGCAGCCCGTGGGGCTGGCGATCCGCACCAGCTCGAGCAAGAGCGGCACCGCCATCCCGGGCGCCCAGGTGGCGGTCAAGATGATCTCGACCGTGAGTGAGCCGCGCACCTTGGTGACCGGCGAGACCGATGGCGAAGGCGCCCTCTACCTCCGCTTCCAGATCCCCAATCTCGAACAAGGCACTGCCGCGCTGATCATCGTCGCGGACAGTGCCATCGGCACCGCCGAGATCAAGCACCTGCTCTGAGCCGGGCTTTGGCTGAGCGGGGTCTGCGGCATACCCCGAAGACGCGACCCATGGACCAGACCATCGACATCCGGCTCAACGGCGAGGCGCACACGCTCGCCGCGCCGGCGACCCTGCTCTCGCTGCTCGCCGCGGTCGGACGCGATCCGCGGGCGGTGGCCATCGAGCACAACGGGGAGATCGTCCGGCGCGCCCGCTATGGGGAGACCCCCCTCGAATCCGGGGACCGTGTCGAGGTGGTACACTTCGTTCAAGGTGGTTAGACGGCAGCGCGCTTCGGACCGCCGCAGCGGGCTCCGGATGGCTTGTCTTTTGGCAGACCCTTGGGTATGATCCCCGTCCGTTGGGCCGCTAGCTCAATTGGCAGAGCAACAGACTCTTAATCTGTGGGTTCTAGGTTCGATTCCTAGGCGGCTCACCAACCCCACGGAAATCATTGCGGAGCGTCTCCAGCCATCCCGTCTGCAGTCGGCCAGCGCGGTCGTGGAACCGGGTTTCCGATCGCCGTCGATCCTCTGCGAAAGTGGCGGAATTGGTATACGCGCTAGACTTAGGATCTAGTCCCGGAAACGGGTTGGGGGTTCGAGTCCCCCCTTTCGCACCACGTACCCCGCGCTCGACCCGCTTTCGATTGCCAGCCGTCGCCGCGACGTCTCGCTGGCGGCAGATCCGACCCGAAGCCTCGAAGCCTCCAGCCAGCTCCAATCCAGACCGCAGGAAGGGCCACCCATGAGCGTTGTCGTCTCCGTCGAAGATGCCGGTCCGAGCCGAAAGCAGCTGAAAATCGAGATTCCGGCCCCCGCCGTCGATGCCGAGCTCGACCGGGTGACCGCCGAGTTCGCGCGCCAGGCGAACCTGCCCGGCTTCCGCAAGGGCAAAGCCCCTCGCAGCCTGGTGCTCAAGCGGTACCGGCCCCAGATCGAGGAGGAGGTCCTCGAGCGATTGCTGCCGCGCTACTGGCACCAGGCCCAGGCGGAGGCGAGCATCGAGCCGCTGCTGCCGCCGCAAGTGCCCGAGGTCAAGATCGAGGCGGGGCAGCCGCTCCAGTTCGAGGCGACCGTCGACGTGCGGCCGGAAATCGCCCTCGGTGACCTCGAAGGCATCGTCCTGCCGGAGCCGCCCGTCGATGCCACCGACGCCGAGGTCGACGAGGCCATCGAGGAGCTGCGGCGGCGCCAGGGCGATTGGGTAGCGGTCGAGCGCTCCGCGGCCCAGGGGGACCTGGTCTCCCTCGAGATCGTCGAGCGCGACGCCGAGGTGCCCGAAGGCGAGGAGCCGCCCAAGCCCGACACGGTATCGATCGAGATCGGTGACCCCCGCGTCTGGGAAGAGCTGTCGATCGCCGTCACCGGACTCTCCGCCGGCCAGGAAGGCGAGTTTCGCCGCTCCAGCGGCGAAGGCGAGGAGGCGAAGACGCGGACTTTCTCGGTGAAGGTGGGCGAGGTCAAGGAGCGCGAGCTGCCCGAGCTCGACGACGAGCTCGCCAAGGCCATCGGTGGCTTCGAGACCGTCGACGAGCTCAAGAGCCAGGTGGCGGCACGGATTTCTCACAACAAGGAGCACGCCCGGCTCGAGGAGCGTGAGCGAGCGCTTCACGAGCGGCTGCGCGACATGCATCCCATCGAGCTGCCCGAGCGCGTCGTCGGTCGTGAGCTCGACCAGATGCTGCGCGACTACGCCGAGCAGCTGGTGTCACGAGGGGTCGACCTCGAGCGCGCCGAGATCGACTGGGCGAGGACTCGCGACGAGATGCTCGAACCGGCGCGGCGCCGAGTGCACTCCCGCCTCATCCTCGACGCCATCGCCGCGGACCGCAAAGTGCTGGTCAGCGAACCGGAGTTCGAGACCGCCCTCAGCACCATCGCGCGGGCGCAGCGGTCGACGACCTCCGCGGTGCGCCAGGCCCTCGACCGCTCGGGGCGCCTCGGCGAGCTTCGGGCCCAGCTGGTGCGGGACAAGGTCGTTCGCAGCTTCGTCGGTAGCCATGATCATGACCACGACCACGGTCACGAAGCGCCCGCCGCGCCGACCTCCGACCAGGACGACGCTGACGCCGAGGGCTGAGTGCCCGTATCATCGGATACGGACCCGGAGCGCCGCCGGGAAAGCTTCGATCGCCGGGGCGACGCTGCAAGGACACGACAACCGCCCGCGATCGAGAAACGAGCCGCACGATCCCGCGCATCGGGTCGGGACGGCGCATCGACTAAGGAGACGCGACAATGCTCATTCCGATGGTGGTCGAGCAGACGAGCCGTGGCGAACGGTCCTACGACATCTACTCGCGGCTGCTCAAGGACAACATCATCTTCCTCGGCCGCCCCATCGACGACGACGTGGCGAGCTTGATCATCGCCCAGCTGCTCTTCCTCGAGGCTGAGAACCCGGAGCGGGACATCGCGCTCTACATCAACTCGCCGGGCGGGTCCATCAGCGCCGGGATGGCGATCTACGACACGATGCAGTACATCAAGCCCGACGT
>JAGQSE010000321.1:0-237 GCA_020439725.1 Acidobacteriota bacterium | reverse complement strand
CCACCTACTGCGTCGGCCAGGCGGCGTCGATGGCGGCGGTGCTGCTCGCCTCCGGCGCTCACGGCAAGCGGGCCGTGTTGCCCAACAGCCGGGTTCTCATCCACCAGCCGTGGATCCAGGGTATCGGCGGCCAGCAGACGGACATCGAGATCCACGCCAAGGACATGCTCGCCATGCGCGACCGTCTCGACGAGCTGCTGGCGATGCATACCGGCAAGTCCAAGGAGGAAATCCACC
>JAGQSE010000320.1 GCA_020439725.1 Acidobacteriota bacterium | reverse complement strand
CGGCGCTCGCGAAGCGGCGGCACGTGGAGCTCGAAACCCTTGAGCCGGTAGTAGAGGTCGCTGCGAAACTCGCGGCGTGCGACCATCTCCTCGAGCTTGCGGTTCGACGCGGCGATGATCCGCACGTCGCAGACCACGGTGTCGTCGGAGCCCAGCGGCTTGACCTCTCCTTCCTGGAGGAAACGCAACAGGCTGACCTGGAACGAGGGGCTGAGCTCCGAGATCTCGTCGAGAAAGACCGTCCCGCCGTCAGCGGCCCGGAAAAGACCGAGGCGATCGCTGACGGCACCGGTGAAGGCACCACGCTTGTGACCGAAAAGCTCCGAGTGCAGGAGCTCGTCGGGAAGGCCGCCGCAGTTCTGCACCAGGAGGGGCGCCTGACGCCGCTCGCTGCGATAGTGGACGGCGCGGGCCAGGAGCTCCTTGCCGGTGCCGGTCTCGCCCTGGATCAGGATCGGGAGGTGAGTCTTGGCGGCGCGGCGAGCCAGCTCGCAGATCTCGGACATCGCAGCGCTGGCGAAGACCAGCTTCTCGAAGCTCTGCGAGGTCGGCGCCGAGGTCGCCATGTGCCCCGCCCACACCGGTGAGTCTTCGGACAGCTTGAGCTCGCGGCTGAGCAGCCGGTGGCGCCGGCCCAGCTCGCGAGCCTCGAGGGTTCGCTTGGCCACCAGCCCGACCTGCTCCGAATCGAGGGGCTTGCGCAGGTATTGATAGATCGCCGCGCGGTCCGCCGCGTCGCGGACCAGGGTGTGGTCGTCGAGCCCGCCGCGCACTAGGATCCGAGTCACTTCGGGATGCGCCGTGCGGTATTGCTCGAGGAGGTGCACGCCGTCTTCGCCGTCGAGCTCCGCCTCGCTCACCACCAAATCGATGTTGGTCTCGTCGGCGAGCTGCAAAGCTCGTTTGCTCGACGTCGCGGTGAGCACCCGGTAGCCGTAGGCCTCGGTCAGCTCGAGCACCGACGGCTGCCATTCCTCGACGTCGGTGACGGCGAGCAGGACGGTGCTCAGCTCGGAGCGGACGAGGGGCGTGGGTGAACTTTCTTGCAAAATTGCAAACTTTCTAGGCAGCACAGAGTACCGCAGATCGCGGTCGAGGTGAACCCGGCTCGGGGAGCCGAGGCGCTTCGGGAGGATCGCTTCCGGCTCAGCCGAGCCAGGCCGAAATACGGCGGTGGATCGCCGCCAGGACCGTCTCGGCGGCTCTCTCGACCACCGGCGATAGCTCGAGGCCGTAACCCAGCTCGGCGGCCTCGACCAGGTAGACCGTCACGTCGGTAGGAAAGGCATCGCCAAAGATCTTGCGGCCGACGAAGAGCGCGTTGTCCCAGCGGAAGTCGTGGAGATTGAGCGAGGCCGCTGGAGCTCGCTCGAGCTCGGCGCCGGGCACCTCGTAGACGCTCCCCGCCTCGGCGCCGCTGCGGCTCGCATCGATCACGATCAGGGCGGTGGCGCCGCGGGCCTTGTACATCACCCCCATGCCGTCGGTCCCCGCGTCATGGATCGCCACCCTGCCCTCCCAGGCCGGATCCGCCCGTTCGAGGAGGCGCCGGCACACCACGACCCCGACCCCGTCGTCCGAACGGTTGAGGTTGCCGCACCCGATGATCGTCAGCATGGGTTCCTCCAGGGATCTGTGTCGCGGCGCCTGGGCCGAGATCGACGCGATCGCCACCAGCAGCGCACCGGAGGGTCACTCTGCCACATTCCGTCTCGAAGCAAAGGGCCCGGCGTCTTCGAGTAGTCTCTCGGCCATGGGCGGGTTCGATTCGGACCGACGGCGGGGTTGGCGCGGCGGGTTGCTGCATCCGCTGCCCTGGTTGCTGGCGCAGGCGTTGGTGCTCGTCTGGCGATGCGCTGCCACCGGCCGGTTGGTGGCGGAGCGGGTGCCCGACAGCGGGGGCTATTTGAGCCTCGCCAAGCTCTCCCTGAGCAGCGATCGATGGCTCGAGACGGTCTTGGGGGCGACCCGCACCTATGGCTATCCGCTGTTCCTCAAGGTCCTCGGCTGGGGGTCGCCGAAACTCGAGGCGGTGCCGGCGGCGCAGCTCGTGGGATACCTCCTCGCCCTCCTCCTCTTCTGGCATGGCTTCCACCGCTACTCGGGGCGACCCTGGCTCGCCTTCTGGGCGGTGACGCCGCTCTTCTACGCCGATGTGCTGTCGTCGGTGGCACGGATCCAGGCGGACTTCCTGGCGGCGTCCGCGGCGTTGGCGAGCCTGGGCCTGCTGCTCTGGCTGGCTCGCTCTCCCCGGAGCCCGGTGTTGTGGGGAGCGTTGACGGTGGCGGTCGTCTTCTCCTACCACGTGCGGCCGGCCTATCTCTACCTGCTGGCCCTCATACCGGTCCTCGGTTTGGTCCTCCGCTGGCTGCTCCCCGAAGAGCGCCGGCTCCGGTGGCGATGGGGTCTGGGCCTCGGGCTGGCCATGGCGTTGCCCTTCCTCGCCTATAGCAGCTTGCGCTGGGAGGTGCTGGGACATTTCGGGCTGGTTTCCTTCGGCGGCTACAACCTGGCCGGCGTGGCGACGCCCCTGCTCGATGAGACGCTCATCGCCGACTTGCCGGAAGGTCAGCGGCGTCTGGCGCGGGTGATCCTCGAGTACCGGGGAGAGCTGGGGTTGGACCGGGTGACCTGGGAGACTCCGTTGCGGCGTTGGCAGTCCCAGTACAACCGCAGCATCTGGTTGGCGGCGGTGCCCGCGGCACGGCAGGAGGTGCGACGGATCGGGCCCGAGCCCGAGACCACCGAGGAGGTCCGGCTGCGGCGTGAGGTCCTGCTCAAGCGCAAGGCGCGCGCGGACGGCCGCCAGCTCACCGCCGACGAGCGAGCCGAGTTGCGCGAGGAGCGCCAGCGCCGGCGGATGCTGCGCGAAGCTCGGCGAACCGATCGAACCGACGAGGCCGCGGCGCTCAACCGGAACCTGAGCGAGCTCTCGCGCTCGATCCTCGAACGCCGTCCCCTGCTCTATGCCAAGTGGGTCCTGGGAGGTTTCGGTACCGGCACTGGCAAGGCGTGGAAGTCCCGGTGGGTTCATTGGCCCGGCTCTGCTCTCTTGCTGCTGGGGGCCGCGGCAGGCGGTCTCCACCTACGCTACCGGCGGCGACCGGAGGAGGATCCTCCGCCCGATCGAGCTGCGCTCCCGGGCCGGCTGCGATGGACCTGGCGGAGCGCGGCGATGGCGGTCGTCGCAGCGGGCTACTTCGCCGTGGGGCTGGGTTTGGTGGTGCTGGTGGAAGTACCGTTCGACCGGTACATGGTCGCCTTGACCCTGCTGCTACCCGGCGCCCTGCTCACCGC
>JAGQSE010000319.1 GCA_020439725.1 Acidobacteriota bacterium | reverse complement strand
GTGATGCGATCGAGATCCTTGAGCAGGTCTTTCATGGCGCGATCCCCGGACGCGCGGACGATTCAGGGTAGCAGACCAGGGACCGGGCGCGAGCCGCGGTGCCGCCGGTCTCAGCCATCGCGCAGCGGACGGCCGGCGCGAAGCTCGGTGAGGTGCGCACCGATGGCCTGGGCGAGATCGTCGCGACCTGCCTTCCTGGCCACCTCGACGGCCTTCTCCGCCGCCCGCACGGCGTCGGGGAAGCGACCCGCCTCGGCGTAGGCGGCGGCGAGGGTGTCGAGGGCGACCGGGTCGCCGCCACCCGAGAGCTTGTCGGCGGTCTCGGCGAGCTGCACCGCCTTGGCGGCGTCGCGCACTGTGTCGTCGGGGTTGGTGGCGTAGAGCCAGGCGAGGCTCGCGGCGAGGGTGGACGAGCGCGGCTCGAGGGCCACCGCCTGCTCGTAGTGCGGCAGTGCATCGTCGAGGCGCCCCGAGCCGGCGAGGGCCTTGGCCAGGTTGAGGTGCGCTTCCGCGTCGTCGGGGTGGAGCTCGACGACCTTGCGGAAGTGCGGCACCGCGTCGGCGACCCGCCCTTGCTGCGCGAGCACCAGCGCGAGCTGTCCCTGCGCGCGGGCGTGGTCGGGGTCGAGGCGCACCGCCACGTCGAGGTGCTCCTCGGCCTCCGGCAGCCGATCGAGCTGGGCGTAGGCCATGCCCAGGTTGAACTGCGCGTCGCGATAGTCGGGGTTCTCGGCCAAGACCTCCTCGAAGCCCTTCAAGGCCTCGTCGTGCTGGCCCAGCTGGAACTCGACGACGGCCAGGCCGTTCTTCGCCTCGAGGCGGCCCGGATCGACCTCGAGAGCGTGCCGATAGCGCTGCGCCGCCTCCTCCAGCTGCCCCTGCTGGAGCAGGGCGTTGCCCAGGTTGACCAGCGTCTTGGCGTTGTCCGGGTTGATCTCGAGGGCCTTCCTGTACTGCTCCACCGCCAGCTTGGCTTGGCCGCGCTGGGCGAGGGCGAGCCCCAGGTTGGTGTGGGCGCTGTCGTCGGGGGCGATCTCGAGGGCGCTCGAGAAGTATCCGATGGCCTCGTTGAGGCGGCCGGCGTCGAGCAGTGCGACGCCGTAGTTGTTGAGCGCCCGGGAGTTGCCGGGACGCTTGGCGACGGTGTCGCCGAGGATCGTCAGCGCGGTGTCGTACTGGCGATTGCGCGCCGCGCTGCCCCAGGCGAGGGCGACCGCGAGGACCAGGGCGACGGCCGCGAGACCGTAGCGCAGGGTCTTCGGCGGACCGTCGGCGGCCTCGCCTCCGAGCTTTCGCGCCAGCCACCAGACCCCGACCACGGCGAGCACGACGAGGGCTGCCAGGGGCAGGTACATGCGGCGCTCGGCGGCCACCTCGGTGGCGATGGGCAGGACGCTCGAGGTCGGCGCCAGGACGAGGAAGAAGCAGGCCGCCGGGAAGGCCGCGGCGCGTCCGCGGAGGAGCGCCCAGACGGTGAGGGCCAGCAGAGCCAGCACCAAGAGACCCGCCGGAGCGGCGGCACCCCAACCGTGGACGATGGGCCAGTCGTCGTAGTCGAGGACCAGCGGCGACGGCCACACCGCGAGCCGCAGATAGTGGACGATGACTCCCGCCTGGGTGCGCAGATAGTCGAGGGGGCCGACGCTGTCGAGCCCGAAACCCGCCGAGTTGGCCCGGCCGCCGCCGGTGAGGATTACCAGCAGGAGCAGCAGCCAGGTCGCCGCGAGACCCAGGTACACGGTGCGGCGTCGACGCCAAGCCTCGGCGAAGGAGCCGGCAGCACCCGCCGGTCCGGCGAAGAGCCGATCGTAGAGGAGAACCGCCAGCGGGGCCGAGACCATCACCTCCTTGCTCCCCATCCCCAGCGCGCAGGCGACGACGGCGAGGGTGTACCAGCGCATCCGTTCGCGCTCCCCCGCCGCGAGACCGCGGGCGAAGGCGTAGAGGGTCAGGAGATAGAAGAGGCTGAACAGGATCTCGGTGCGCTGGACCGTGTAGTCGACGGCCTCGGTGACCAGCGGGTGAAGGCCCCAGAGCAGCGCCACCACGAAGGCGAGCCAGGGCGCCGCGGCACCGAATCGCGCGCGCATCGAGTCGAGCTCGAGGGTGCGTCGCACCAGGCCGAAGAGCGCGAGGACGGCAAGCAGGTGGAAGAGCAGATTGGCGACGTGGTAGCCGGTGACGTCGTAGCCGCCGAGGGCGTGGTTGACGGCAAAAGTCCAGCTCGCCACCGGGCGATGCGTCAGCGGCGAGTCAGCGGGGGTGACCAGCGGCGCCCAGGGTGGCCACAACGACCGGATGTGCGGGTTCTCGACCAGCCCGTGGCCGTCGTCGAAGATGAAGGGACCGCCCAGAGAGCCCAGGTAGGGCAGCGCCACGGCCACCACCAGGAGCAGCGGCAGCAGCCAGGTCCGCCACGCCGGGCGGGTCACGTCATCGCTCATCGCGTCCTCCCGGGAGTCTGCTCCCGTCTCGAAATCGTCTCGCTCCGCCGTCACCCGGCGCCCCCCGCCAGCCGTTCGATCGCCGCCTGGGCCTCGGCGAAGCCCGGCGCCAGCGCCAGCGCTTCGCGGTACTGGGCGAGAGCCTCCCCGGCGCGCCCCGTCTGCTCGAGGGCCTGGCCGAGGAGGAAGCGGGCCCGGGGCTCCCCCGGCTCGAGCTCGACGCCCTTGGCGAGGGCGCCCACCGCCTCCGCGGGACGGCCCAGGATCATCAGCAGCACACCGTAGTTGAGCTCCGCCGCCGCGTCGTCGGGGCGCAGCCGGATGCCCTCGCGATAGTGGCCCAGCGCCTCGTCGTAGCGCCCCGCCTGGGCCAGCGCCGCCCCCAGGTTGACGTGGGCTTCGCCATGGTCCGGATCGAGCTCGAGCGCCTTGTCGAGCGCCGTCATCGCCTCGTCGCCACGCCCCTGGGCGAGGAGCGTGGTGCCCAGGGCGTAGTACGCCTGGGCGGAGCCGGGGTTCTGCTCGAGGCTCGTCCGATACTCCGCGATGGCCTCGTCGGCGCGCCCGAGATCCGCCAGCGAATCGGCCAGCGCCAGGTGCAGCTCGGCGGCTACGGGCGGCGAGGGCTCGCCCCGTTCGAGACCGCGGCGCAACACCTCCGCCGCCTCCGCCGGGCGGCCGTCCTGGCGCAACAGCCGGCCGAGGTTGAGGTAGCCCTGGGCGAGGCTTTCCTTGTGCGCCAAGGCTTCGCGGTAGGCGCGCTCCGCCGGCTCGCGGCGGCCGAGGTCGGCGAGGGTGTTGCCCAGGTTGAAGTAGGCGTCGGCGTAGGCGGGATCGAGGTCGATGGCACGCTGATAGTGCTCGAGGGAGCTCTCGGCCTCGCCGCGCCGGACCAGCGCGGCGGCGACGCCCATCTCGGCGATGGCGCTGGTCGGGTTGGTGCGGGCCCACTGGCTCGCGAAGGCCAGGTCGTCCCGGAAGTAGACCCCGCGGTGCCAGCTCACCACGGCCGCGGTGAGGACGAGCACCGCCCCGGCGACGGTCACGATGCGCCGAGCCCGCGGCCGGCCCCAGAGCTGCGAGACCTCCGTCGCCGCCAGCGCCACGACACCGAAGATGCCGAGGAAGACATAGCGCTCGGAGAACTTGGCTTCTTGCACCAGGATGTTGGCGGTGGGTGCCTGGGTGACGACGAAGAAAGCGGCGCAGAAGAGCGCCAGCGGGCGCAGCCGCGGCCAGCGCCGGAGCGCCACCCACGCGAGCAGGGCGAAGACCGCCAGCGCCAGCACCAGCCGCACCGGAGAGAGCCAGACGGCGAGAGGCGGCTCGTAGTGCAGCGCCGCGAAGGGCGCCACCGTCGTCTGGATGCCGAAGAGGATCGAGACCACGGGCCCCAGCGGCTCCGAGAACACCGACCAGCGGAACTCCGCGCCGCCGAAGAGCGCCCGACGGACGGCGAAGTAACCGATCAAGGTCACCGCCATCGCCCCCCAGCGGAGCCACCGTCGGCGCCGCCCCTCAGCGCTCGGCTCGCGCTCGGCGAGACCCAGGACCTCGGCGAGCAGGAAAAGCGGTGGCAAGGTCACCACCTGCTCCTTGCTGAACAGCGCGAGGGCGAAGGTCAGGACCGCCGCGACGGTCCAGCCGCGGCCGTCGCGGAGGAAGGTGTAGAGCGCCGCCAGCGACAGCACCGCCGGCAGCATCGTCTCGCGCCCCGAGGCCGCCGGGTAGACGCACGACGAGGCCAGCGGGTGGAGCGCGAAGAGCGCCGCGCCGAGAAGCGCCGGCACGAAGGCGGCGTCAAACGGCCGACGGCGGAGCAGCCAGAAGGTGAGCAGGAAGAGCGTACCGGCGAGGGCGGCGTTGAACAGGTGGAAGGGTCGCGGCGCGTCGCCGTGGAGCGCCTTTTGCACCAGCAGCGTGCTGCGTGTCACCGGCCGGTAATAGGACAACCCCGGGAAGTGCTCTTCGGCGAAGTAGTGAGCCACGTCACCGATCCCCGACGGCGCCGTCTGCTCGAGGATCACCTGGACGTCGTCGTAGATGAAGTCGTTGGGCCATGAGGCCACGGCGTAGCCGGCGAACACCACCAAAGCCAAGAGCCAAGGCAGAGCCCGGGTCCAGGCGGCGGCCGGCGTCGCCTCGGGGGTGGGCTCGGTCCCGGCGCGATGGGAGTGCTTCATGATGTCTTCGAAGGGGGTTTCGGGGGCTCCCGGGCGCGCCCCGGCGCAACCTCGGCGGGAGCCCTGGAGTATACCAACGGGTCCCGAGGTCTCGTGGCCCGCGAGAGCCCCCATGGTAGTGTCGATCGATCCCATGAAGCACCGAGCCGCCCCCCGACGCGCGTCCTCTCGGACGCCCAGGTCCCGCTGGCGGCTGCCGGTCGCCGGCATTCCGGCCTTCGGTCTAGGGCTCCTCCTCGCCACCGCGTGCTCGTCGCCCCGCGCTGCGCCACCGGGTTCGGAAGCTCCCGCGGAAGCTCCGCAACCGAGCTCTTCGCAAGCGGCTCCCGCCGGCGACCTCTTCGTCGAGCGTGCCGCCGCCGTGGGTCTCGACTTCGTCCACGTCAACGGCATGTCGGGCAAGCTCTACATCGCCGAGGTCATGGGACCCGGCGCTGCGCTCTTCGATTACGACGACGACGGCGACCTCGACCTCTATCTCACCCAGGGCCACGCCCTTGACGCCGACGCCCGGGCCCCGGGTCCAACGCCCAGCGATCGGCTGTTCCGTAACGACCTCGAGACCGGAGAGCTCCACTTCACCGACGTCACTGAGAGCGCGGGGATCCACGCCACCGGCTATGGCATGGGGGTGGCGGTGGCCGACATCGACCGCGACGGCGACCTCGACCTCTACGTCACCAACCTCG
>JAGQSE010000318.1 GCA_020439725.1 Acidobacteriota bacterium | reverse complement strand
GCGCCGACGCCGAAGACGATGCCGAGGACGGTGAGTGCCGACCGCAGCTTGTAGCCGGCGAGGCTCGACAAGGCCAGGCGGAGCGCTTCGGCGAAGCTCATGGCCGCAGCACCCCCACCACGGCGGCGCTGTCGGGGCTCGGCCCGTCGCCATCGGCGTCGTGAGGGGCGCCACCGGGCCGCTCGAGGGCGACGCGCTCCCCCGCTGCGATGCCCGACTCGATGACCCGAAGCCCCAGCGACGCGGGTCCCAGCACCACCGCCCGCCGGCGCCAGGCACCGCCCTCGAGGACGTAGACGAAGGAGCCGCCCTCCTCGTCGAAGACCGCTTGCCGTGGCACCACCAGGGCCCGGTCACGGCGTTCGAGGAACAACGACGCACGGACCCTCTGGCCGGGCTTCATGACCTCCGGATCGGTGGTCTCGAGACCGAGGGTGGCGGCGAAGTACTGCACCGGCGACTCGGGCACCCGCGGCCGGGCGACGGCGTCGACCCGCACGACGGTGGCCGCGTACCGCCGCTCGGGATGCGCCTCGACAACGACCTCCGCCGGTTGACCGGCGGTGACCCCGCCGGCGTCGGCTTCGAGCACGTAAACCTCCGCCTGGAGCTCGGCCAGGTCGGGGATCTCGCCCAGCGTCTGCCCCCGCCAGGCGGTGGCGCCGACCGCCAGCATCTCGCCGCTCCAGTCGCGCGCCCAGGTGAGGATCCCGGCGTGGGGCGCGCGCACCTCGAGGGCCGATAGCGCCTCCTCGGCCTGCTCGAGATCGACGCGGGCCTTGCGCTGGTCGATGGAAAGGAGCTCGAGTCCGGCCTTGGAGGAAGAGCGTTGGAGCTCCTCGAGATGGCGGGCGTTGTCGCTGCGCTCCGAAGCCAGGTCTTCGTCGACCGCGTCCTCGAGGATCTCGAAGCGCGAATAGAGCTCGTCGTCGGTCTTGAGGAAGCGTCGGGCCAGATCCAGGTCGAGCTCGGCCTTGCGGCGCTCGGCCTCGAGGGAGGCCATCTGGCTCCGGGTCTCGCTCTCGCTCTTGGCGCGCTCGAGGTCGTTGCGCTCGAGGTCCGAGCGGGCCTCCTCGAGCCGCTCCTCGATCTCTTCGGCGTCGAAGCGGGCCACCACCTCGCCGGCTTCGACCCGGGCCCCGTCAGGCGCCAGCCACGCGATGCGCACACGCCGACGGATCTGCGCCGGTGCGGTGATGGGCGTCACCCGCGCCGCCTTGAGCACGCCGTCGGCGCCGATCCGATGCTCGAAGTCCTGCTGCCGGGCAACCGCGCTGGCGGTTTCCGGCGCCGGCCGGCAACCGGTAGCCGGAAGACCGGCGAGGATCCCGAGCAGGAGGACGGCGGCACGACTCACGGCAGGATCACCCTTTGCCCTTCCTCGAGCCCTGAAAGCACCTCCACCCAGCGGCCGTTGGCGCGACCCAGGCGGGGCGAGACCCGCCGCCGGTGGAGCCAGCCCTCGACCTCGACCTGCGGGCCGGCGGCGGTGGGCACCACCGCCTCGAGAGGCACCGCCAGCGCCGCGGAAAGGCGCCCGATCTCGACCTCGCCGGTGAAGCGCATACCGGGACGCAAGACGCCGTCGCCGCCATCGTCGAGCTCGACCGCGAAGCGCGCCACCTTGCGCGGGTCCTCCGGCGAGCGTCGCTGGATCGTCCGTTCGACCTTGCGCACGACCCCGGAGAGCGAACGGTCGGGGAAGGCGTCGAGGCGCAGGCTCACCGGCTGGCCCACCGCCAGACGGCCGGACTCGGCCTCGGGGGCCTCCGCTTCGCCGAGCATGCGCCCGAGATCCGGCAGCTCGACCACCTTCTCCATGCGCCAGCAGCTGTCACCGACCTTCTTCTTCTGACCTTGCCAGTCGGAAACGTAGACCACCGTGCCGGCGCGCGGCGCGGCGACCGTCATGGCGGCAATCTGCGCCTCGGTGCGGCGCAGGCGCTCGACGGCGTGGTCCCGCGCCTCCGCCAGGGACTGCAGCTCGGCCTTGGCGCCCCGGTCGAGGAGCTCGAGCAGGTGACGGCGCGAGGCGATCTCGGCCTTCACCCGTTCATAGTCGAGACGGGCGCGACGCAGCTCGTTGGCCGCCTCGATCTCGGCGGGGACGTCGACCTGGAGCGCCAGGCGCCGGCTCTTGGCCTCGGCCTCGGCGAGGGTCAGCCGCTCGCGGCGCCGAGCGATCTCGAGGTCCTGGCGACGCTGCTCGAAGGTCTGCGCCGCCGACTCCACCTCCGCCCGGGCCTCGAGGAGACGGGTCTGGAGCTCGGTGGTGTCGAAGCCGAGGACCGGTTGACCGGCCTCGACGGTGCTGCCCTCGGGAGCGAGGAAGGAGATCTTGTAGTTCCAGATCTCGCGCACCTGCGGCGGGCCGAGGGCGAGGGGATCCTCCGAGCGCAGGACCCCGGTGACCCCGACGCCGAGGACCAGGTCGCGCCGCTCGACGGCGGCGGTCCGGGGGGAAGAGCCGGAAGTCCACCAGGCGGTGCCGGCGACGGCAAGGGCCACCACCGTCGCGAAGAAGAGCCCGCGGCGGAGCTTCACGCCCCCTCCTCGACCCGGCGGCCGAGCCGCTCACCGACCTCGACCCCGCCGGCGACGGCGCAGCGCCACAGATCGCACCCGGCGAGCACCACCGGGCGCTCCTCGCCACTCGCCAACACCACGCGGACTTCGTCCCCCGCGAGCACCAGGCTCGAACGAGGCACCAGGGGCCGCTCCTCGCCGAGGGGAGTCCGCACCGCCGCCCGCACCGACATCCCGGGCCGAAGCACACCGGCACCGGAGCCACCCGCCGCCAGGTCCTCGGGCCGGAGCTCGAGGACCACCTTGAAGGCCCGGCCAGCGCCTCCCTTGCCCCCGCCCTGGGCCACTCCTTCGACGCTCCGCACGGTGGCACCGAGCTCGAGGTCGGGGAAGGCGTCGGGGACCACCCGGGCCGCCATCCCGGGCACCAACCGCCCGTCGTCGACGTCCGACAGCCGCGCTTCGACCAGCAGGCCCCGGCCATCGGGGAGCCGCGCCAGGGCCAGCCCGGGCCACAGCTGGTCTCCCACCTGCCAGCGCCGGTCCTCGGTGGTGTTGGTTCCCAGGAGCAGCACGCCGTCCGCCGGTGCGCGCACAGTCATTTGCTCGAGATCATCCTCCGCCTCGGCGAGGTCGGCGCGCGCCCGTGCGAGCTCGAGACGGCCGATGCCGGTGTCGGCGCGACCGCCCGCGCGCGTCGCATCGAGCTCGGCGCGGGCGCTGCCCAGGTCGAGCTCCGCCTTGCGCAACGCCAGCTGGCGCTCCTGGTACTCGACCTCGGGCTGGAGCTCCGCAGGCACCGAGGCGTCGATGCGCGCGCTCTCCACCTGGGCCTCGGCGGCGGCGGCGGCGAGCTCGGCGCGGAGCACGTCCGCCGCTACCCGGGCCTCGGTCACGGCCAGCTTCTGCTGCGCCTGTTCCTCGGCCAGTCGCAGGTCGTCGAAGCGGGCGAGGATCGACTCGGTGTCGAGCTCGACGATGGGGTCGCCGGCGTGGACCTCGGAGCCGTCCTCGGCGAGCCAGCGGATCTCGAGGGGGCGCACCGACACGTCCGGAGCGAAGACCTCGACGGCCCGCTCGGCGACCAGCTCCCCGGTGAGGAGCAGCGACGGTTCGAGACGACCGGTCTCGACCCGCGCCGTCGCCGAGGCTCCGGGAGCGGGTCCCGATGGACGCGGCAGCTCCCCGGGGCGGGCGCATCCGGCCAGCACCAGGGCGACGACCCACCCCTTCCGCAGTCTCGTTTCCAAGGCCTTGCTCAAGGCCTTGCTCCAGAAGTTCACCATCCGCGGCATTGTACGGTCTCGGGTGCTCGTGCCGCTCGCCTTGGGCACCGGCCCGGGGTACGATGCCCGGGTCACCTCGAAGCCAGCCGCGGAACGCGATGACGGAAGCAACACCCTTCTCCTTCCTCCACTGTGCCGACCTGCACCTCGACAGCCCCTTCCGTGGGCTGGGCGAGACCGCGCCGACCATCGCCAAGGCGCTCGAGCGGGCCTCCTTCTCCGCCCTCGAACGCATCACCGCGCTGGCCCTGGAGCACGAGGTCGATTTCGTGGTCTTCGCCGGTGACGTCTATGACGGCACCGACCGCAGCCTGACCGCCCAGCTGCGCTTCCGCGACGCGCTGGCGAGACTGTCGGCGGCGGGTATCGAGAGCTTCATCGCCCACGGCAACCACGACCCGCTGCCGAGCTGGCACCGCGACCTCGAGCTACCCGTCGGGGCGCACCGCTTCGCCGGCGCCCCCCTCGAGCGCTTCGTCGTCCAGCGCCGCGGCAGGACGGTGGCACAGCTTCACGGCTACAGCTATCCGCAGCGCGAGGTTCGAGAGTCCGTGGTCCCGCACTTCCCCAAGCGCCCCGGGCCGCCCTTCGCCATCGGCGTCCTGCACGCCAACGTCGGCGGCCAGAGCGGCCACGGCGGCTATGCACCCTGCTCGGTGGACGATCTGGTGGCCACCGGTTTCGACTACTGGGCTCTGGGGCACGTGCATCGGCGTCAACTGCTCTACGAGGGCGGTCCCTGGGTCGTCTACCCGGGCTTCACCCAGGGCCGGAGCGTGCGCGAGCTCGGCGCCGGCGGTTGTTATGTCGTCGAGGTCGACGAGGCAGGCCGCGCCCGCCCGGTCTTCGCGCCCACCGACGCCGTGCGCTGGCACCGAGCCAAGATCACCCTCGAGCCCGGCGAGCCCCTCGAGACGCTTCTCGATCGCGCCCTCGCCGAGCGCGAGGCGACGCGAGGCGACGAGCGGCCGACGATCCTGCGGCTCGAGGTCACCGGCCGCACCGACCTCGACGGTCGGCTGCGCCGGCCCGAGCCGCGCCGCGAGCTCCTCGAAGCGCTGCGCGACGGCGAGGAGGAGCGCCCCGACTTCGTGTGGATCGAGGGGCTCGAGGTCGCCACGGCACCGGCCCTGGACCTCGAAGCGCGACGCCGGCAGGAGGACTTCGCCGGCGAGGTGCTGCGGCGCGTCGACGAGCTGCGACGGCACCCCGAGGCCGCCGCGGAGCTCCGCCGCCGGCTCGAAGCACGCCCCGAGGCACGGCTGATCCGCGATCACCTCGACTCCCTTCCGGACGACGACCTGGTCTCGCTCCTCGACGAGGTCGAGGCCGCCACCGCCGACCGGCTCGAGCTCTGAGGAAGCCCGGCCGTGCGCATCACCGCCTTCCACGCCGACGGGTTCGGTCTCCTCCAGGACCAGGGGCTCGACACCCTGTGCCCGGCGCTCTGTGTCTTCGAAGGACCCAACGAGAGCGGCAAGAGCACCCTCGTCGACCTGCTTCGTTTCCTGCTCTTCGGTGCCGCCGGCCCCCGCGGTCGATCCCGGCCGCCGCTGCGGGGCGGACGCCCGGGCGGCCGGCTGCGTCTCAGCACCGAGGCCGGCGAGGTCTTCGTGGTCGAGCGCTCGGAGGGTCCGGCGACGATCCGCCGGCTGGGCGAGAGCGAGGATCCGGACCAGCCCCGGGAACCCGCCGACCGCTGGTTCGGCGGCCTCGACCGCACCACCTTCGACCGCGTCTTCGCCATCGGTCTCGACGAGCTCCAGGGTCTCGACGTCATCGAGGACGAGGCGCTCCGAGCCCGCCTCCTCGCCGCCGGCGGCGGTCTCGGCGGGGTCGACCTGCCGGCCGTCCTCGGCCGCCTCGACCGCGAGCTCCGCGGTCTCCTCCTGCTGCGCGGACAGCGCCCCCGGCTCAACCGCAGCCTGAGCCGGCGGCGCAAGGTCGAGGGCGACGTCGCCGAGCTCCAGAAGCTCCCCGAGCGCTTCCACGAGCTGGTGGCGCGACGCCGGCTCCTCGACCAGGCGCTCGAGAGCGCTCAGGAACGGCGGCGGGAGGCCGAGAACCGGCTGCGGCGCATCGAGGTCCTGGCGCGCTCCCACGAGCCGTGGCGCCGCTGGCGCCAGGTCCGCGCCCAGGTCGACCGCCTCGAGGGAGAGGCCGGCATCGGCGTCCTCGATCTCGACGCCCTCGACCGGGCGCAACGGGAGGTCCGCGACGCCCAGGAGCGGCTCGCCGCCGCCCGCGAACGCGCCGCGCACCTCGAAGAGCGACGCCGCGAGCTCGCCGCCGAGGACGCCGGCGAGGACGGTGGCGCCGTCGGCCGCATCCGCCGGCGGCGCGAGATCCTGGCGACCCTACGCCAGCTGCTGCAGCGCCGCGAGGTGCTCGAAGCCGAGCACCGGCGGCTGCTCGAAGCCCTCGCCCACCTCGACCGGCGGCGCACCGAGATCCGTGAGCTCCAGGCCCAGGGCAACGCCGCGGCGCCGCTCTGGGCGCTGCTCCTGGCGCTGCTCCTGCCCTTCGTCCTGCCGGCCCTCGAGCCCTCCCGCGGCGCCTGGCTGGCGGCCCTCGGCACCCTCCTCGGCTGGGTCCTCATCGTGGTCATCTGGCGCCGGCGACAGCGGCGGCTGGCCGAAGACCGCCGCGCTGAGCTCGAGGCCGAGTTGGCGGACCTGGACGCGCGCTCCCTCGAGGTGTCCCAGGAGTTCCTCGACGTCGACGACGCGCTGCGCGGCATCCCCGGCGACCTCAAACACCATGCCGAGGCGGTGGGCTGGGCGCCGCCAGCCGACGCCCTCGAGCTTTCGGAGCTGGCCCGGGCCCTCGACGAGGCGGCGGCACGGATCGAAGCGCGACGGCGCTTCGACGCGGATCGCGCCGAGGAAAGCGGCGACCTGGAGCTTGCCGAGGAGCGGGCCCGGACCGCCCAGGCGACCCTCGGAGCACTCCTGGCCGGCGCCGAATCGCCGGACGCCGACGACTACCGCCGGCGCGCCGTGGCGCGGACCCAGGCGGAGCTGCGGCGCCGCGAGGCGGAGAGCCTGCTCGAGAGCCTCGACGCTCTGCTCGGCACCGGTTCCGGCCGCTCCGCCCTCGAGGCCGAGCTGACCCGCCACGACCCGGAGGCCGCCGGTGAGGAACGCGCCCGGCTCGCGGAGGAGGTCCGCCGCCTCGAGCGCGAGATCGACACCCAGGGCCGTGACCTGGGCGCCCTCGAAGCGGAGATCGAATGGCTGGGGCGCGAGGACCGGCTCGGCGCGCTCCTCCTCGAGCGTGAGAGCCTGACCGAGAAGGTGCGCGAGGACGCGAGGAGCTGGGCTGTCGCCGCTCTCACCCGCAGCGTTCTCGAAGAGGCCCGCGAGACCTACGAGCAGCAGCGGATGCCGCGGGTTGTCCGCCGTGCCTCCGCCCTGCTCGGCGTCATGACCGGCGGCGAGGATCGGCTGGCGCTCGGCGAGGATGGGCTCGAGCTGGTGGGAGGGCGTCTCGAGCATCGCGCCGAGGGCGCCTGGAGCAGCGGTCTCGCCGACCAGGTCTACCTGGCGCTCCGCTTGGCGTTGGCGGAGGAGCTGGGGCGCCAGCAAGAAGCGCTGCCGCTGGTCCTCGACGACGTCCTGGTCCGTCTCGACCCGCGCCGCCGCGAGCTCACCGCCCGCGCCCTGGCGGAGGTCGCCGCGCGCCGCCAGGTGCTGTGCTTCACCTGTCACCCCGAGAGCCGCCGTGATCTCGAGCGCGCCGCCGCCGGCATGGGCGTCGACTGCGGTCTCTATCGCCTCGAGGACGGTCGTCTCTCCGGCGACTCGGGGGCGCCGCAGAAGACTCCGCCGGCGGGTTGATCGCGGCCACCACCGACGCCGCAAGCCCAGGGCGTTCGGGGGCCGTTGTCGCGCATTGACCACGACACTCCACTCTGTTAGTTAAGGCATTCGGAAACGTCTTTTCCGGGGCCCGGCTCCGTACCCAAAGGCATGAGAATCCTCGCCATCCATCGCGACTCGGACGCTCTCGACCATGCCACCGCGATCCTCGACGAGGCGGGGGTCCTGTGCATCGTCGCCGGCTCCCTGGCCGAGGCCGAGAACCTCCTCGAGCGCCATCCGGGGCATTGGGCGGTGGTGCCGGTGCGCGCCGGGGACGGCTTCGTCGAAGCCCTCGAGACCCTGCGCCGGCGCCTCGGACCCGAACACTGCCAGGTGATCGCCGCCACCGCCGACGAGGCGGTCACCGACAGGCTTCTGGCCGCCGGCGCCGACGACTTCCTGAGCCTGCCCCTCGACCCCCGCCAGCTCCTCCTGCGCTGTCGTCTCGCCGGCGATCGGTTGCGGCCCGAGACCAACGGCCACGCGCCGCAAGTGCCCGCCGCCGGGGACGCCGTCGGACGCGACGACAAGGGGCTGCGGATGGTCATGGAGAAGCTCCCCTCGCTGCTCTGGGCCACCGACCGCGACCTCCGGCTGACCTCGATGCTCGGCGCCGGCGTCGAGCTCCTACGCCTCGACGCGGAGGGTGTCGGCGGCACCCTGTTCGATTTCTTCGAGACCGAGGATCCGAGCTTCCCACCCATCGCCGGTGTCCGCCGAGCCCTCGAAGGCGAGTCGGTGCAGATCGAGTTCGAATGGCTCGAGCACTTCTTCCACACCCACATCGAGCCCATCCGCGACGGCGAGCAGGCGATCTCGGGGACCATCGCCGTCGCCCTCGACGTCACCCAGCACCGGCGCACCGAGAAGGCCCTCTCGCTGCAGGAGGCCTACTTCCAGCAGCTGTTCGAGAACTCGCCCCAGGCCATCGTGATCCTCAACAAGGAAGAGCGCATCTGGACCGTCAACCGCGGTTTCGAGGAGCTCTTCGGCTATTCCGCCAAGGACCTCGAGAACAGCACCATCAACGAGCTGATCGTGCCGCCGGGGCTTCAGGACGAGGCGCGGGACCTGGTGGCCTCGGTGCTCCTCGACCAGGTGGTCCACACCGAGACCGTGCGCCGCCATCGCGACGGCCGGCTGATCTTCGTCTCGCTCCTCGCCTATCCGATCAAGTTCGAGAACCAGGTCATCGGGGTCTACGGCATCTACAACGACATCACCGAGCGCAAGCGCTCCGAGGAGCTGCTGCGCTACGACGCCCTCCACGACGCCCTGACCGGACTGCCCAACCGCGCGTTGTTCAAGGACCGCCTCGAGCGCTGCATCGAGCGCAGCCAGCGCCAGATGGGACACCTCTTCGCCGTTCTCTTCCTCGATCTCGACCACTTCAAGGTGATCAACGACAGCCTGGGGCACGGGCTGGGGGACAAGCTGCTGATCTCCATCGCCGAACGGCTCAAGCGGACGCTCAGGCCCGGCGACACCGTGGCGCGGCTCGGCGGCGACGAGTTCGTCGTCCTGTTGGGCGAGATCAAGGCCGTCGAGGACGCCGAGCTGGTGGCGCAGCGGATCCAGGAGAGCCTGGGATCCCCCTTCGACCTGGGCGGCCACGAGGTCTTCACCGCCACCAGCGTCGGCATCGCCCTCGGCTCGAGCGCCTACCGCGACCCCGAGGACCTGATCCGCGACGCCGACATCGCCATGTACCAGGCCAAGGCCAAGGGGCGGTCGTGCCACGCCGTGTTCGACAGCGACATGCACGCCCTGGCCATGGAGCGGCTGGTCCTCGAGACCGATCTGCGCCGTGCCCTCGAGCGTGACGAGCTCCGCGTCCACTATCAGCCGCTGGTCCACCTAGGCGACGGCCGGATCCGTGGTTTCGAGGCGCTGGTCCGCTGGCAACACCCGGAGCGCGGTCTGGTGCTGCCGAAGGAGTTCCTGCCGCTGGCCGAGGAGACGGGGCTCACCCTCCCCCTGAGCCGCTTCGTGCTGCGCCAGGCCTGTGACCAGATGCATGCCTGGCACGACGAGTTCCCCGAGCTGACGGTGAGCGTCAACCTTTCGGCCAAGCAATTCCTGCAACCGGACCTGCCCCAGCGTCTCGACGAGATCCTCGACGAGGCCCGGCTGGCGCCGGGCAAGCTGCGGCTCGAGATCACCGAGGGCGTCCTGCTCCACGACGCCGACGCGGCCATCGAGACGCTCCAGGCGCTCCGGGCCCGGAACATCCAGCTCTTCCTCGACGATTTCGGAACCGGCTACTCGTCCCTCAGCTACCTGCAGAACTTCCCCATCGACACGCTCAAGATCGACCGCTCCTTCGTCTCCGGCGGCGACGGAGGGCGCGGCAATCCGGAGATCGTCCGCACCATCGTCACCCTGGCGCACAACCTCGAGCTCGAGGTCGTCGCCGAGGGGGTCGAGAACGCCGAGCAGCTCGACGCCGTCAGGGGTCTGGGGTGCGAGTGGGCGCAGGGCTACCACTTCTCGCGGCCCCTCGACGCCGACGAGGCGCTGGCGCTCCTGCGCCGCGGTCCGCGCTGGTGAGTGGATCCGGGAGCGGGGTCAGCGCTGCCGTTGCGCCTGGCCGGTCATCGGGGTGACGCGGACCGGCTCGATGGTGCGGCGGCTGATCTTGCCGTCGGCCCCCTTGGTGATCTCCAGGAGGTCCTGGAGGAAACCGCCGACGGGAACCACCATGCGGCCGCCGACCTTGAGCTGATCGATGAGCGCCTTGGGCACCTCCGGCGGTGCCGCGGTGAGGATGATGGCGTCGAAGGGTGCCTCCTCGGGCCAGCCGAGATAGCCGTCGCCGGTGCGCACCTCGACGTTGTCGTAACCGAGGCTGGCCAACGTCCGTCGGGCGGTGCGCGCCAGCTGGTCGTTGATCTCGATGCTGTAGACCTTCTTCGCCACCCTCGACAGCACCGCCGAGTGATAGCCCGAGCCGGTGCCGATCTCGAGCACCCGCTCGTCACCGTGGAGATCGAGGAGCTCGGTCATCCGCGCGACGATGTAGGGCTGGTACATGTTCTGGCCCCAGCCGATCGACACCGGGCAATCCTTGTAGGCCTGATCGATCTCGTCGGCGGCGACGAACTTGTGGCGCGGCACCTCCTCCATGGCCTTGAGGACGTTCTTCTCCTCGACGCCGCGCTTCTTGATCTGGTCTTCGACCATGCGGTGGCGCAGCAGGTCGAAGGGGTCGCGGCTGCCCTGGGCCCAGGCGATGCGATCGCCCGAGGGCCGGGGAACGAAGGAGTTGGGGGCCGCGCTCGACCGGTGGAGCGAGGGCTCCTGAGGCGCGGCGTCGGCGATCGACAGGCGGCGGGCCCCCTCGGGGACGAGCTGGTGGAAGAGGATCATCGCCCAGGCGAGGGTCCAGGCCAGCCGGCGGAGGACGGTGATGGTCGGCACGGTCACGACCCCTCGCTCACGCGGCCGGTCATCGGGACGAAACGCACCGGCAGGATCTCGCGCCGTTGCCAGCCCCGGGGTGTCCGGGTGAGGACGACGAGCTTCTGCTCCTCGACGCCCAGGGGCGCCACCAACCGCCCGCCCATGGCCACCTGGCCGAGCAGGGCGTCGGGCACCTCGGGCGGCGCCGCCGTGAGGATGACGGCGTCGAAGGGCGCCTCCTCGGGCCAGCCGGCATACCCGTCGCCGATGCGCACCTCGACGTTGTCGTAGCCCAGCTCCGCCAGCGTGGCCGCGGCCCGCCGCCCAAGGGGCTCGACGATCTCGATGCTGTATACCCGGTCGAAGAGCTTCGACAGCACCGCCGCGTTGTAGCCGGAGCCGGTGCCGATCTCGAGCACCCGCTGGCCGGGCCGGGCCTCGAGGACCTGGGCCATCAGGGCGACGATGTAGGGTTGCGAGATGGTCTGCCCGCGACCGATGGGTAGCGGGTGGTCGCCGTAGGCCTCGGCGCGGTACTCGGTGGGGACGAAGCGGTGCCGGGGCACCTCCGCCACGGCCGCCAGCACCTTCGGATCGTCGATGCCCCGGCGGCGCAGCTGGTCGTCGATCATCTCCTGGCGCGCCATGGCAAAGGTCTCCTCCGCGGCTCCCGGGCGGAGCCGAGCCTGCCCATCGCCGGGTGCGGAGGCACCGAGGACGAACCAGGCCCCCAAGCCCAACACCGTCACCACGAGCACCGTGAGGAGTCCTCCCCGGTGCCGGGCCGGCGCAGAGCTCGGGCGCTCGGTCAAGGCTCCTCCCTCCGATACTCGACGCGCCCGTCCACCACCGTGAAATCGACAGCCACCTCAGGGATCTCCGTGGCGGGCACCGTCATGATATCCCGCGCGAAGACCACCAGATCGGCCCGCTTGCCCACCGTCAACGAGCCCACCTCGTCCTCGAGAAACACCGAGCGGGCGGCGTCCAGGGTGAAGCCTCGGAGAGCCTCGGCACGGGTCAGATCCTGGTCCGGATACCAACCGCCCTCGGGGCGCCCGGAGAGGTCTTCGCGGGTCACCGCGGCATAGATCCCGAGCCGGGGATCGGCGGACTCGACGGGGAAATCACTGCCCAGGGCGAGCGGCACCCCGGCGTCGATCATCCGGCGCCAGGCATAGGCGCCGGCGATCCGCCGGTGGCCGACGCGCTTCTCCGCCCAGGGCATGTCCGAGGTGGCGTGGGTCGGCTGCATCGAGGCGATGAGCCCGAGCTTGGCCATGCGGTCGATGTCCTCGAGACGCATCACCTGGGCGTGCTCGAGACGAAAACGCGCCCCGGGGTGCGGCCGGCCGTCGAAGGCACGCTCGAGGGCGTCGAGGGTGACCAGCGCCCCGCGGTCGCCGATCGAGTGGATGCCGACCTGGAAGCCCTTCGCCAGCGATCGGCGGGCGACTTCTTCGATGTGGTCGCCGGTGGTGGTGAGCAGCCCCAGGTTGGCCGGGTCGTCGTCGTAGGGCTCGACCAGCGCCGCGCCGCGGCTGCCCAGGGCACCGTCGGCGTAGAGCTTGACACCCCGCACCTGGAGCCGGGCCTCGGCGTCGATCTCGGGACCGCGCTCGAACCAGGTGTCAAGCAACTCGGCGTCGTCGGTGAGGAAGAGCGCGGCGCGCAGCGGCAGCTCCCCCACCCGGCGCAGCGCCGTGTAGGCGTCGAGCACGTCTTGGCCGACCCCCATGTCGGTGACCGTGGTCAGCCCGAGGGCGAGACAGTGACGCGCCGCCAGGCGCAGCTGGCGCTCGAGGTCCCGGGAGGCCGGCGCAGGTAGCTTGCCGGCGACGAGGTCGACCGCGTTGTCGACCAGGACACCGGTGGGACCGCCCGTGGCGTCGCGCAGGAAGCGGCCGCCGCTGGGATCGGCGATCTCGGGCGTGACTCCGAGAAGCTCCATAGCCCTTCGGTTGAGCAGCACCGCGTGACCGTCGACCCGTGTCGCCCATACCGGATGATCGGGGAGCGCCTCGCTCAGAGGGCCATGCTCGGGGAAGGCGCCACCGGGCCAGCGGTTCTGGTCCCAGCCGCGGCCAAAAACCCAGGCGCCGGCGGGCAGGTCCCGGGCTCCCTCGGCGAGCCGGCGGATCACCTCGTCATAGCTGTCGGCGCCGCCGAGGTCGACCTGCTCGAGGGCCCGGCCGAGACCCGCCAGGTGCGA
>JAGQSE010000317.1 GCA_020439725.1 Acidobacteriota bacterium | reverse complement strand
TGTAGTGACCGGTGTTGAAGTCGACATAGGTGATCCCAGACTCCTCGCGCGCCGCGCGGACCACCTCGAGGACCTCCTCGACCGACTTGTCATCGGCGTCGTCGACCCCCAGGTTGAGCCCCACCGAGCAGAACTTGCAGTTCACCCGTTCGGGCTTCTCGGTCCAGTACTCGCACACCTTGGCCTGGTAGATCCCCAGATAGGTCCCCTGGAGCGTCCCGATGCGTGTCATCGGCTTGCCGCTCGCGGTGTCGCGCTCGTACCAGTCGGGGCGCGGCGACAGCGTCAGCGGGGCGACGGGCTGGCCGTCGAGCTCGAGCAAGTAGCGACCGCCGCGGCGGTGGAGGAGATAGGGAGACTCCTGCGCGAAGGGCTCCGAGACCGGGATGTTGGTCCACAGACCGCCGGGAAGGATCGCTTCGAGCCCCGAGCCGAGACCCGCGCGGGTGCGCAGGATCTTGCGCCCGCCGTCCTCCTCGATGAAGCAGGAGTCGTCGAGCCGCAAACCCTTGCAATAGAGGTCGAGCTTGAGGAGAGCGGGGTTGACACGGAGCTCGGAGAGCCATTCGGCGGGGGTGTGGTCGGTCTCGTGGATGTTCATGAGAGTCCTCTCGATGCGGGTGGATTCAGGGGCGGCCAGAGTTGTTGAGCCGGAAGTCGTTCAACCGCAGCCTCCGGTAGCCCCACAATGGGGGCATCCCTGACAGGTACCGTTCTGGACGAGGAGCGTGCCGCAGACGGGGCAGGCACGATCGGTGGTGGAATCGTCGCCGGAAGCCGAGCCCGCCGACGCGGCGCGGAGCGGTTGGCTCGCCCGGCAGCCGTCGCGGTAGATCGCGACCGCCTTGAGCCCGAGGCGCCAGGCCTCGACGAAGATCTCCGCGATGGTCTCTGGGGTCGTCGCCCGAGGCAGGTTGACGGTCTTGCTCACCGCGCCGGAGATGAAGGGCTGGACCGCAGCGACCATCGTCAGGTGCCCCTCGGGAGAGATCGGGCGGTTCTCCCCGGGATCCGGCAGGGCGCAGTCGAAGACCGCGCGATGCTCCGGCCGCAGGCCCGGCACGCCCGCGAGGGAACCTCGCTCGGTGAGCGCCTCGACCAGGGCTTCGACCTCCGCCACCGTATAGCCGAGCCGGGCCAGGGCCCTGGGCACCGCATGGTTGACCAGGCGCAGGCTGCCGCCTCCCGCGAGCTGCTTGACCTTGACCAGAGCCAGCTCGGGCTCGACCCCGGTGGTGTCGCAATCCATCATGAAGGCGATGGTCCCGGTGGGGGCCAGCGCGGTGACCTGGGCGTTGCGCAGGCCATGGTCGCGGGCGCTGTCGAGAGCGTCGGCCCAGGCGTCGCGGGCCGCCGCCAGGAGCTCGGCAGGGACTCGGTTCGCCTCGATGGCCTCGAGCGCCCGCCGGTGCTTGTCGAGCACGGCGAGGGCCGGGTCACGGTTGTCGGCGTAACCCGCGAAGGGTCCGCGGAACCGGGCGAGCTCCGCCGACCGCGCGTAGGCGACACCGGTCATCAAGGCGGTCACCGAAGCAGCCAAGGCGCGCCCCGCCGGCGAGTCGTAGGGCACGCCGCGGACCATCAACCAGGCGCCGAGGTTGGCATAGCCGAGCCCCAGCGGTCGGTAGCGGCGGGCACCCTCGGTGATGGCCGGTGTCGGGTAGACGGACCGGTCGACGAGGATCTCCTGGGCGGTGATCAGCAGCTCGAAGGTGTGCCGCAGGGCCCCGAGATCGAGCCCTCCGCCCTCGCCTTCCACCGCATCGCGTTCGTAGGCGAGCAGATTGACCGACGCCAGGTTGCAGGCCGAGTCGTCGAGGAAGAGGAACTCGCTGCACGGGTTGCTGGCGCGGATCGGTCCGGCGGCCGGGCAGGTGTGCCAGGCGTTGATCGTCGTCTCGAACTGGAGACCGGGGTCGCCGCAGGCCCAAACGGCTTCCGCGACGGCGTCGAGGAGCTCGCGGGCCGGGTGGGTGTCGACGGGGCGACCGTCGGTGACCGCGAGGGTGGTCCAGGTGCCGCCGTCGGCCACCGCTTCCATGAACGCGTCGGGGACGCGGACGGCGTGGTTTTCGTTTTGGAAGAAGACCGACCCGTAGACCCCGCCGCCGTCGCCGTGGGCCTCGCCCAGCCCGGCGGCGAGCAGCGCCTTCGCCTTGGCTTCTTCTTCCTGCTTCGAGCGGATGAAGTCGAGGATGTCGGGATGATCGACGTCGAGGACCACCATCTTCGCCGCCCGCCGCGTCCGGCCACCGCTCTTGATCGCCCCGGCGAAAGCGTCGAAGCCGCGCATGAAGGCGACGGGCCCCGAGGACAACCCGCCGGAGGCCACCCGCTCCCGTGACGAGCGAAGGCTCGACAGGTTCGAGCCGGTGCCCGAGCCACGCTGGAAGAGCAGCGCCTCGGTCTTCGCCAGGTCGAGGATCGACTCCATCGAGTCCTCCACCGAGCAGATGAAGCAGGCGGAGCACTGGGGCTTGGGATCGACTCCGACGTTGAACCAGACCGGCGAGTTGAAGCTCGCGCGCTGGTGGACCAGCAGGTAGACCAGCTCGTCGTGGAAAGTGCGAGCCGAGGCTTCGCCGTCGAAATAACCGTCTTCCAAGCCCCACGCGGTGATCGTGTCGACCACCCGGGCGAGCAGCTGACGAACGCTCGTCTCGCGCTCGGAGGTCTCCGGCGCTCCTCGGAAGTATTTGTGGGCAACGATGTCGGTAGCGATCTGGGACCAGGTGGCGGGAACCTCGACGCCTTTTTGCTCGAAAACGACCCGCCCGCCAACCTCGCGAATCACCGCGTCACGGTGAGTCCATTCCACGGCATCGAAGGGATCGGCGCCCACGGTGGTGAACCGACGAGCAACCGCCAACCCCGAAGCCGGAGTCGCGACGGCCATCGCTCGCTGTTGCCCGTGAGCCAAACCGGTCCTCCCGGCGATGCGCTCCCAGCACCCGTGCTTCGAGGGTCCGCTACCCCCGCTCGCACCAGCGACTCCGAAATGCTTTTCTGGAACCAGCCGAAGTCCGGACGCATCGCTCGTTCCAATCGAATATACGTCTCAGAGCAAGCCCGCGCCCCACCCGACGGGGTCGGTGGAGCGACTCCCTCCCCACCCGACGGGGGGCGCGGGGAGCGTCAATTCCCCACCGACTCCCACCGCGGTTCTGGGCGGCCGAGCCAGAGCCAGCGGATGAAATCGACGGGTGGCGGTTCGACGTCCAGCTGACGGAGGCGAAGGCTGACCTGCGCACGATGGTGGGTGGTGTGCGAGATGACCTGGAGGAGAGTGCCACCGCGATCGGTGGGATGGACCTGGCCGAGGAGCTTCTCGACCCGGGCCTGCCACGGCATGACGATGACGTCGCCGAGCCGGTCGGCCCGTAGCTCCTCGACATAGGTCGCAAACTCCGGGTACCACGACGCGGCCCAGGCGTAGAGCGCCTCGAGACCGTCTAGATCTTCGAGCTTGGGCAGGTCGAGGGCTCGTCCCTCCCAGACCTCGAGAAAAGCCCGCTGGACGACGTGGATGTGGTGAAGCCGCTCGAGGAGATCGGGGGCCGAGCGGGTCGCCGGCGCCTCGAGCACCGTCCGCCACATCTCCGCATCCGCCCATTCCAGGTGTCGCGCCAGGTCGCTATAGGGTTGCAAGGCCATCGTCTCGTCTCCTCTCGAGGGTTCGGGATCATGGTGTCGCGGGAGTCTCTCCGGCGGCCTATCCTAGCCCGGTGCGGCTCGTCGCTTCGGTGCTGCGCGACGTGGGCTCAGGGCTCCGGAGCGCAACCTCGTCCGAGCTCACTCTCCAAACAGCTGGGCGGCGCGGGCGGCGGCGTAGCGGATGGCTTGTTCGACGTCTTCGGCGGTGAGCTGGGGGTAGGCCTCGAGGACGGCGGGGACGCTCTCGTGGGTGGCGAGGCATTTGAGGACCTCGTTGACCG
>JAGQSE010000316.1 GCA_020439725.1 Acidobacteriota bacterium | reverse complement strand
GTCAGTAGCGATATCCCTCGCGCAGGCACCGGTCGTGGTCGTGGTGCCGGCCGTAGCGGTCCCAATGCCCCCGGTCGTAGCCGCGGCGGTCGTAGCGGTCCCGACGATCGTAGCGGTCGCGACGGTCGTAGCGATCGTACCGGTCGTAGCGGTCGTACCCCTGGTTACGATCGTAGCCGTAGTAACCCGAGCCATCGCGGTAGATGCGCGGTCCCCAGGTCGCGAAGACGTCTCGCGGCTGATAGCGGTAGAGCGCCAGGTGGTGCGAGACCACCGGGCAAGACTCGTGGTGGTAGAAGTGGTCGCCATCGCGATAACAACGATCGCTACACCGGTACCCCCGATACGCGACCCGATCCGTCGTCCGGTAGTAGTAGTCCCCGCCCGTCCGCAGGCCGAGGTTGAAGTGGAGCCCACCGATATTGAAGTTGACGCCGAATCCAAGCCAGCTGTCGGCGTGGGCCGCGGGAACGAGCCCCGGAGCGGCGAAGAGAGCAAGAGAAAGAGCTGCGACGATGATCGGTCTCGACATGATCCGTACCTCCTGGCCACCTCTAAGAACAAGAAGTATGCCAACACGGATGTCACGCCGAATCAGTCACTTAGCAGACGAGCTGCGGATCCGTCCCGTCACCTCCTGGAGAGCTCGTCCACTCGAGAGGACGGGTCCTTTCCTCCAGCCAGCCCTCACAGCCAGGCTGCGGGATCGAGGTCGTAGGGCCATGGCGTGAGGTTCTCGGGGCCGTCCGGTCCGAGGTAGACCAGGTCCTCGAGGCGAACTCCCCATCCGTTCTTCGGATCGTAAAGCCCCGGCTCGAGGGTGATCACGTCCCCCACCGCCAGCAGCCCCTCCCGCTCCCCCGCCGTTTCCTTGAAGCTCGGCAGCTCGTGGAGCTCGAAGCCCACGCCGTGGCCCAGGTTGTGGACATAGCCGGTGGTGCAACCGGGCTCCGAGATCGGCGTCGCGTAGCCTCGCTCCCCCAACAGCTCGCAGATCCGGCGCTGGAGGTCGAATCCGCGCACCCCGGGCCTCGCACCCGCGTGGGCGCTGGTGAGGGCTTCGAGCACCGCTCCATGGGCGGCCGCGAGCGCCGGTGGCGGCTCGCCGACGCAGAACGTCCGCGTACAGTCTGCGTAGAGAAGTCCCTTGGGATAGAGGTCGACGATCAGCGCCTCGCCACGACGGATCGGACGCTCGTCGCTCCCCGCGTTGTGCGGTACCGCCGCCTCCTCCGCCGGGGCGACGATATTGCCGTCGGGCTGCCCCAGCCCCAGATCCGCGAACACCCGGAAGATCTCGCGGCGCAGCCGGCCGACGGTGAGGGGCAACCCTTCGAGGGTGAGCTCGCCGGCGGCACTTCCCGCCGCCGCGAGGAGTGCCGCGACCCGGCGAAAGGCGCGGCCCGTAGCCTCGGCGGCCTGGCGGATCTCGGCGAGGTGGGCGGCCGACTTGGCCTTTCGCCAGCGAGCGATGAGCTCGTGACCCGAGGCGAAGGAGAAACCCTCCTCCTCGAGCAGCCGGCAGGCCGCCAGGACCTTCCCCGACCCTGCGTGCCCCGCCAGCGCCACGGACCCCGGGCCGATCTCGGACAGCAGCAGCGCCTGACCGAGCACCGCCGCCAGATGGCGTACGGAATCTTCGAGGGTCCGGTCCCAGCGCGGCACGTCGAGGGCCTCCGGGGTCAGCAGGCCGAGCCCCGTCGCCGCGGCCTCTTCGCGCTCCATGGGACTCCAATAGCCGAGCTTCAGGCCGTGCCGCGGGTGCGCCGTGAGCAGGCTTGCGCGCAGGTGAGCGTGGCCGACGAAGGGCGCAAGGTCCGGATCCGCCGCCGTGGCGGCCACCACCAGCAGGCCCGAATGACCCTCCGCCGTGAGATCCGCGAGCAATGTCTCGTACACCGTCGACCTCCCCGATGTCGTTGGCACCAACAGAAAGGCCGCCGCACGGTGGGTGCGGCGGCCTCTAAGACGGGTCTCGCTGGGACCTCAGGCGTTGCGCTGGAGGAACTGCTCGAAGGCCGCCTTGGGCATGGCGCCCATCATACGATCGACCATCTGGCCGTTCTTGAAGAGCAGGAAGCTCGGGATGCTCTGGACTCCGAAGCGGACCGCCAGGTCCTGGTTGTCGTCGACATTGACCTTGGCGATACGGACGCTGCCGTCCATCTCGTCGGCGAGCTGGTCGAGGGTCGGCGCCACCATGCGGCACGGCCCGCACCAGGCGGCCCAGAAATCGACCAGGACAGGCTGGTCGGAGCCCAGGACCTTGGACTTGAAACTGTCGTTGTCGTTGATCTCGATGATCTTCTCACTGGCCATATATCGTCATCCTCTCGTGGCTGGGGTGGTTACCGGGAATCCGTTTCCCGAGATGAAGGCCGACCAGAGCGTCCGGCGGCGTCGGGATTCGGAGGATCTCGGGGTCCGTTTCACGAAGCCCCTTCGACTTGCCGTTCCAAACCTCGGCGGGCAGCGAAGTATTCCCTCGTCGCCTCGACGTCGCGGCCGATCTGCGCCGACAAGTCCATGACCGTCGGGAAGATGCGTTCCTCTCGCAAGCGCTTGAAGAACTCGATCTCGACCGTCTCGCCATAGACGTCGGAGCTGAAGTCCAGGACGTGGGCCTCGACCACTCGCTGATAGTTCTCATACACCGTGGGACGCGTGCCGATGTTGGTCGAGCACTCGAAGGTGGCGGGAAAGCTCGGGAAGAGCACCTGGCAGGCGTAGACACCGTCCGCCGGCAACAGGTTGCCCTTGGGGTCGAGGTTGATCGTCGGCCAGCCGAGACGCTTGCCCATGCGATCCCCCCGCACCACCTTGCCGCGAATGGCGTGGGGCCGGCCGAGGAGATCGGTGGCGGCTTCCACCCGCCCTTCGAGGATGGCGCGGCGGATGCGGCTGCTCGAGATCCTTTCGCCGCTGGTCACCACCTCGTCGACGCCCACCGCGGTAAAGCCCATCTCGGACCCCAGGCGCTGGAGCATGGCGACATCGCCCTTGCGTTGGTGCCCGAAGGTGAAACCCGAGCCGACGTAGATCTCGTGCAGGTCGAGGCCGCGGTGGAGGAAGTCGCGGACGAAGACCTCCGCCGAGGTGCGCGCGAAGGCCCGGTCGAACTCGACCACCAGGAGGACGTCGATGCCGACGTCCTCGAGGAGCCGCGCCTTCTGCTCGAGGCTGGTGATCCGCGGTGGCGCCTCTCCCGGTCGAAGCACGCTCAGCGGGTGCGGCTCGAAGGTGACCACCATCGCCAGGAGATCGGTCGCCCGCGCGCGCTCGACCACCCGGGCGAGGACCGTCCGCTGCCCGCGGTGGACACCGTCGAAGTTGCCGATGGTGCCGATGCCGCCGGTGGGCAGATCGCTGGCGTGGAACGCGTCTCGGACGATGAGCATGCTGAGCTGAGACCTAGCGGGCCTGGGCGCCGGCCGGACCGTCGACGTCCTCGGCCACCTCGACGCCGGGGGCGCCGAGCGGGCCGACGATGCGGCCGACGAGGTCGTCGGCGTAGGCATCGGTGATCTCGACCTCGGCGAAGGTGCCGCCGGGGGCAAGACCGTCGTTGATCAGGATGCGGCCGTCGATCTCCGGTGCCATGCCTTGGTGCCGGCCCTGGAGCAGGTGCTCGGTCTCCTCGCACACACCCTCGACCAGGACCTGGAGAACCTGGCCCACCAGCGCTTGGCGACGCTCGCGGGCGATGGGCTTCTGCGCCTGGAGCAGGCGGTCGTAGCGACGACGGGCCACCGACCGTGGAACCCGGGAGCCGAGCTCGGCCGCCGGAGTTCCGGGCTCGGGGCTGTAGACGAAGGCACCCAGGTGATCGAAGGTCGAGGCTTCGACGAACTCCACCAGATGCTGGAAGTGCTCGGCGGTTTCCCCCGGGAAGCCGACGATGTAGGTGGTGCGCAGGAAGATGTCGGGGACGAGCTCCCGGGCCTGATCGAGGAGCCGGCGATATCGCTCGGGACCGCCCGCGCGGCGCATCGCCTTGAGCATCTCCGGGTGGCTGTGCTGGAGCGGCATGTCGAGATACGACACGAAGCGCTCGGTGCTCCCCATGAGCCGCAGGAGGTCCTCGTCGAGGGTCGTCGGATAGGCGTAGAGGAAGCGGATCCA
>JAGQSE010000315.1 GCA_020439725.1 Acidobacteriota bacterium | reverse complement strand
TCGCCTCGCACCAGACCGTCGAGGAAATCCGCGACCACATCGGCGCCGACAGCCTCGGGTATCTCTCGCTGCCGGGAATGCTCGGCTGCGTCAGCGGAGCGCCGGAGAGCTATTGCACGGCCTGCTGGTCCGGCGACTACCGGGTGCCGACGGAAAATCGCGATCCTCGCCAGGCGACGCTCTTTCCGATCCGTACGGACAGCCAGGACTAGCTCTCGATCCTTCGCCGGCGCGGGCCGGTTCCTTCGTCATGCTGTTCAGCGTTTCCAGCCGGTACGGAGCCCACCGGCTGCGGATGGCACGGACCGTCTTCGGGCGGCCGCTCCACGACGTCTCCGCCTACGAGATCGAAGGGCTGCTGGTCGACACCGGCTGCCCGTCGACGGCCGGGGCCCTCGTCGGTTGGGCGCGTGAGCATGGTGTCGCCCAAGTGGTGCTCACCCACCACCACGAGGACCATGTGGGCGGTGCCAGTGCCCTGCGCCACCAGCTCGGGCTGCCGGTCCTGGCCCCTGCCCTGGCACTCCCGCGGCTCGCCCGGGGAGCTTCGATCCCGCTCTACCGCCGTCTGGTCTGGGGGCGTCCGAGGGCGGTGGCGGCGACGGCACTGCCTGAAGTCCTCGAGCACTGCGGCCGGCGCTACCGGATCCATCACACCCCCGGTCACGCCTTCGACCACGTCTGCCTGTTCGACGAAGAGCGCAAGTGGCTCCTCTCCGGAGACCTCTTCGTCCACGAACGCGCCCTCTTCCTGCGGCGCATCGAGGACTTCGACCTGCATCTCGAGTCCCTCCGCCGGATGCACGCCTTGGGGCCGGAGCTCTTGCTCTGCGCCCACGCGGGCTTCGTCGAGGACGGTGCGGCGGCCCTTGGCCGCAAGATCGCCTTCTGGGCGGCGCTCGGCGAGGAGGTTCGCGCCCGCGGACGCGAGGGATGGTCGCCGCGTGAGATCCGCGATCGGGTGCTCGGGAGGGAGGGGCTTCTGACCTACGTCAGCTTCGGTGACTTCTCGAAGCTCAACCTGGTCCGGGCCTGTCTCCGGAGTGGCACCGGCGAGGCCGTGCCGGCATCCGGCGACGGTGTAAGCTAGCCGCCCGTCGGGCCATAGCAATCCAGTCGACCGTGGAGCATCCGGGCATGAGCGATCCAACGAGGCGAGGAGCCTACAGCGAAGCGGGGGTCGACATCGACGCCCAGGACGAGGCCCTGGCCGAGGTCAAGGACCTGGCCCGAGGGACCTTCACGCCGGGGGTGTTGACCGAGATCGGCGGCTTCGGAGGTCTCTTCCGACCCGATCTCCGCGGGATGGACGAGCCGGTTCTCGTCGCCTCGGCGGACGGCGTCGGCACCAAGCTCATGGTCGCTCGCAAGGCGCGGCGTTACGACACCGTGGGCGAAGACCTGGTCAACCACTGCGTCAACGACATCCTGGTCCAGGGCGCACGGCCGCTGTTTTTCATGGACTACGTCGGCGCCGGAGTCCTCGAGCCCGATGCGGTGGTCGAGCTGGTCCGTGGGGTCGCCCGCGGTTGCCGCGGCAACGGTTGCGCGCTCTTGGGGGGTGAAACCGCCGAGATGCCTGGCTTCTACCAGCCCGAGGACTACGAGCTGGTCGGCTTCATCGTCGGCATGGTCGATCGCCCCCGCCTCCTCGATGGCAGTCGGGTGGTGCCCGGAGACCTGCTCCTAGGGCTACCCTCGTCGGGGCTCCACACCAACGGCTACTCCTTGGCGCGCCGGATCCTCTTCGAGCACAGCGGCCTCGGCGTCGACGATCTGCTTCCCGCGCCCGACGGTGGCGACCCGGGCCCGGAGATCACGGTGGGCGAGGAGCTCCTTAAGGTCCACCGCTCCTATCTCGACGCGGTCGGGCCGCTGCTCGACGAGCCGGCGCTCCACGGTCTGGCGCACATCACCGGTGGGGGTCTGACGGACAACTTGCCGAGGACCCTCGCCGAAGGCACGGCGGCCGAGATCGACCCCACCACCTGGACGGTGCCGCCGGTCTTTCGCCTCCTCCAGCAACGCGGCGCCGTCGATCCCGAAGAGATGTTCCGCGTCTTCAACCTGGGCATCGGCATGGTGCTGGTGGTCGAGGCCGATGGCGGGCTGGAGATCTTGGAGCGCCTCGAGCGCCAGGGCCACGGCCCCCGAATCATCGGCCGGGTGATCGAGGGCCGACGCCAGGTGGTCTACCAGCCCGGCTGCGAGGCGGCGTTTTGACCACCCCCATCGCGGTGCTCCTGTCCGGCCGCGGTAGCAACTTCCTGGCGCTCCACCGGGCCATCGAGTCCGGCGACCTGCCGGCCCGGATCGTCCTCGTGCTGAGCAACCGCGAGAACGCCCCCGGAATCGCCGCGGCGGAAGACCTCGGTCTACCCACCGCCGTCCTGCCCCACAAGCTCGAGCCCGACCGAGCGAGCCACGAGGCGAAAGTCCTCGCCGCCCTCCGCACCTCCCGTGCCCAATGGGTGTGCTTGGCGGGGTATATGCGCATCCTGTCGAGCGACTTCGTCGATGCCTTCCCCAGGCGGATCCTCAATGTCCACCCCAGCCTCCTGCCGTCCTTCCCGGGTGTCGACGCGCAGCGCCAGGCGCTCGAGCACGGCGTACGGGTCTCGGGGTGCACCGTCCACCTCGTCGACGGTGGTCTCGACAGCGGGCCCATCGTCGAGCAGCGAGTGGTCCAGGTCCTGTCCGACGACACGACGGACAGCCTCTCGGCCCGCATCCTCGAGCAGGAGCATCGCGCCTACCCCTCGGCCCTCGGCCGTCTCCTGACCGAGCCCTGGCACGTCGTTGGCCGCGCCCTAGTCTTCGCCAACGGCGAGGGAAGCGCGTCCGCGAAAAAACCTACAAGCAGGGGTTGACACCCGAATCGGGCCTACCTATACTCCGCTTCCTCGCCGCTCGAACGGCGGGCCGGCCTCCCGGCCGGGCTCCTTGAAAGCGATACCCACCCCTTCCGATGGCCAGCACCTGCCGGGCTCGAAAGAGTTCCGGTGAGGGCTTGACAGGCCGATAGGGTCGCCGTAGTATTGACGACCTGCCGCGTTCGCGGCTGGTTCTTCGAAACGAAGCGGTCCCCGGCCTCGGATTCGCGCGCTCTCGAGCTCGGGAATGAAAATGGGGGTTGACAGGATCGCTGGCCTGAAGCAGAATTGGGAATTGTCCCCAACGGGACGCCGGTTCTTTGAAAACTGAATAGAGAATTGCTCAACGTCAATTCCAACGCGACGAGCGCGAGCTCGGCGCGAGGAAAACAAAAAGCGAATAACGAATTCTGATCGACACGCCTTCGGGTCGTCGATTGGCTAGGTTTAAACTGGAGAGTTTGATCCTGGCTCAGAATGAACGCTGGCGGCGTGCCTAACACATGCAAG